>JAYVTD010000184.1:0-2179 GCA_043774765.1 Rhizobacter sp.
TGCGTCGGTGGTGGGTCACCCTTCAGGTCGGCCGCGTCGAACTTGTGGATCAGCGCGCACAGCAGGCGCGGCGTGGCCGACGCGAGCTTGCTCACGAACTCGGCACGCGAGGTGATGCGCGGCGAGGGTGAATCGGCCGCGATCACCCCGGCGTTCTTCATCACCCCGACGATCTGCTTGTCCAACTCGTCGCGGTCGGTGATGACGAGAATGCGCGCCTCGGCGTCGTGCTCCAGCAGCCACTTGGCGATCAGCACCATCAGGATGCTCTTGCCGCTGCCCTGGGTGTGCCAGATCACGCCACCCTCTTGCCGCGCCACGCGCTCTTGCGCGGCCTTCACGCCGAAGAACTGGTGCTGCCGCGGCACCTTCTTGTGGCCCGCATCAAAAAGCACGAAGTGGCGCACCAGGTCGAGCAGCCGGGTCTGGCTGCACAGCTGCGCCAGTGGCCGGTCGAGCAATGCGCCGGCGGCCGGCGTGGTCCCGGCATCAGCAGGCAGTTCGTCCTTCCACGCCACGAAGAACTGCTCCGGCGTGCCGGTGGTTCCGTAGCGCAAGCCTTGCGAATCGCTGCCCGCCAGCACGAGCTGCACGGTGCTGAAGAAACCCTGGTTGAAGATCGGTTCCTGGTTGGTGATGAGCTGGCGCACACCATCGGCCACCTCGACCGAACTGCGCTTCAGCTCGATCACTGCGATGGCCAGGCCGTTGAGGTAGAGCACGATGTCGGGCCGCCGCTCGTGGCCGCCCTTCAGCGTTACCTCTTCGGCCAGCGCGAAGTCGTTGCGTTCGGGCTGCGCCCAGTCGATCAGGTGCACGGTCTCATGTGCGTGGCCCGCCGCGGTCTGCACCGGCACGCCGTAGCGCAGAAGCTGGTAGGTACGCAGGTTGGCCTGGTAGAGCGTGATGCCGGTCACGTCGGCGGCGGTCTCCAGCTTCTGCAGCGCCGCGCTGATCTGGGCCGCCGAGTAACCGCGGGCCAGCAGGTTGGCACGCAGGATCATCGTCTCGATCGGGCGGTTGCGTGTCGTGGCGTCGGGCCACTTGCTCCAGTCACCCAGGTAGCGATAACCCAGGCCGCCAGCGCTCTGCGGCGTTGTGAACAGCGCGACCACGCGGTTCTGCGTGCGGCGCTCCGTTCGGGCCACGGTTGGGGGCTGTGGCTTCGGCAGTTCAGGCATCAGGCGTCTCCCGGATCTTCGTCGTCGGCCTTCGTTTGCAGCAGGCGCTGCCGGGCATCGGCGATCGACTGGTGCAGCTTGGCTTGCAAGGCTTCGCGCGAGGGCAGCACCGTCAGGTATTCGGCAACGTGGATGCCGCTCTTGTCCAGCTCCAGCAGCTCGATCTGTTCTTGCTTCTTGCCGGTGCAGAGGATGATGCCCAGCGGCGGGTTCTCGCCCGCCTCCTGCTCGTGCCGGGCCAGCCAGCGCAGGTACAGCTCCATCTGCCCTTTGTACTCGGCGCGGAACTCGCCCACCTTGAGTTCCACCGCCACCAGCCGCTTGAGCTTGCGGTTGTAGAGCAGCAGGTCGATGTAAAAATCGTCAGAGTCGATCTGCAGGCGCTTCTGTCGCGCCACGAAGGTGAAGCCAGCGCCCAGCTCCAGCAGAAACTGCTCGATCTCGCGCAGGATGGCGTCTTCGAGGTCCTTCTCGAGATAGCGGTCGTTCAGGCCTAGAAAGTCGAGCAGGTACGGGTCTTTCAGCAGCACTGCGGGCGAAGGCTGCTGCTCTTGCCGCAACACATCGAGGTCGTGCCGGATGGTCTCGTCGGGTTTCTTCGATAGCGCCGAGCGTTCGTACAACAGCGATTGCAAACGTTCCTGCAACTGGCGCGACGACCAGCCTTCGAGCCGGCACAGCTCGATGTAGAAATCGCGCTTGAGCGGGTCGTCGAGGTAGATCAGCGCCTTCAAGTGCGACCAGCTCAATTGTCTCCGCAGCGTGGAGACAATCGCCTCGTCGGGGAACGCCTGCGCCAGCCGCACCATGTGGCGCAGGTTCTTGGCCGAGAAGCCGCGGCCGAAGTCGGCTGTCAATTGTCTCGACACCGCGGAGACAATTTCTTCGCCGTAGCCGGCGCGCTGGCTGCCCAGGATTTCGCGGTGAATGCGCTGGCCCACCTGCCAGTACAGCCATGTCAGCTCGGCATTGATCGCGGTTGCCGCGCGCTGCTGCGC
>JAYVTD010000185.1:0-4414 GCA_043774765.1 Rhizobacter sp.
AGCGCCACGCCGCGCGAACGTGCGGTGGCCATGTTCGGCAAGCTGCGCGTGTGGGACACCGAAGACAACAACGGCGTGTTGATCTACCTGCTGATCGCCGAACATGCGATCGAGATCGTGGCCGACCGCGGCCTCGCGCGGCGGGTCGACTCGGCCGCCTGGCAGCAGATCACCACAACGATGAAAGCAGCGTTCCAGCGCGGCGAGTTCGAAGCCGGTTTGAACCAGGCCGTCGATGCTGCCGACGCGCTCTTGCGAGAGCACTTCGCGCTCGCGCCCGGCCAGGTCAACCCGAACGAATTGCCCGACACGCCCGACCTGCGCTGATCGTGTGATCAGTTCGGGTGCGCGTCGGCGCCGGCCTGGCTCGGCTGGGTGCGCACCGCCCACACCACGCCGGCGATCAGCAGCGCCACGCCGACCAGCGTTTCGAACTGCGGCATGCTCTTGCGCAGCACGAACGCGTAGCTCAGCGCGGCCAGCGTCTCGAACACGATCAGCTGGCCCGACAACGACGGTGGCAAACGCTGGCTCGCTTCGTTCCAGCACAGCGTGCCGAGCCACGAGGCGAGCAGGCCGATCGCGAACATCAGAAGCAGGAAGTCGAGCATCCGCGGGCCGAACGGCATCGGAAACGCATCGCCGCTGGCGGCGCTCCAGGCCCACGTGAGCGCATAGCCGATCAAGGCGAGCGGCAGCGTCATCAAACCCTGCGCCGTGGCCCAGCCGCGCGGGCTGCGGTCGGGGTGGGCGCGCAGCCACTCGGCGTTGCGGATCGGGTACCAGGTCCAGCACACCACGGCGCCGGCGGCCAGCAAACCACCGAACGCGTAGCGCGCCAGGTCGGCATGCGGGTCGCGTTGCAGTGCCTCGAGTTCGACGTGGTTGACGAGTCCGATGCCCAGCCCGATCAGCAGCAGCGAAGGCAACAGCCGCCGCCATTGCAAAGGCGTTTCGACGCGTGCGCCCGGTGCGGCGCGGCGCAGCTTCGAGGTGATCGCGATGACCACGGGCAAGGTGCCGATGATCATTGTCGGCAGCGGCCCGCCGGCGCGCTGGATCGCACTCGCCAGGAACAGGTAGTAGACGATGTTGCCGACCAGCGCGAGCTTGAGCGCTTCGAGCCAGTCGGCGCGCGCGAGCTGGCGCAGCTTGTGGCGGTCGAACCAGGCCAGCGGCAAAGCGATGAGGCCGAACGCGAGGTAACGTCCGAACGACTGCAGCGTGGCCGGGTACTCCGGCAGCAGCAGCGGGCCGACGAACACGAGCCCCCACATCAGGCCGGCGGCAAGGGCAAAAAGAACTCCGGTGAACAGCGGTGCGGTGAACATGAGCGCGCGAGTGTCGCTCATGTCGCGGGCCCTGAACCCGGGAGCGCAGTGCCCGCCGGTTACAAGATTCCTCAGCGGGGTTGTCTATTCCGCCGTTCACCGTTCATCGTATGGTTGAGGCCCACCTCCAACCCTTTGCGACACGGAGTTTTCATCATGCAGATCCAGCCCTACCTGTTCTTCAACGGCCGCTGCGAAGAAGCGATCGATTTCTACCGCAAGGCGCTCGGCGCCGAAGTGGAAATGATGATGCGTTTCAAGGAAAGCCCCGACCCGTTGCCACCCGGCTTGCTCGCGCCCGGCTTCGAGAACAAGGTGATGCACGCCGCGGTGCGCATCGGCGGCGCGATGATGATGGCTTCCGACGGCATGGCCGCCGGCGAGACGAATTTCAAGGGCTTCTCGCTCTCGATCGACGCGCCCGACGCGGCCGGGGTCGACCGCCTGTTCAACGCCCTCGCCGAAGGCGGCAGCGTGACGATGCCGCTCGGCAAGACCTTCTGGTCGCCGCGCTTCGGCATGGTGATCGACCGCTTCGGCGTGGGCTGGATGGTCGGCATCACCACCGCCTGATGGCAGGCCCGATCACACCCGCGCCCGCGCAACCCAACCGACAGGAGACCCTGCATGAGCCAGTACGTTGATGGATACGTGGTTCCGGTGCCGAAGAAGAACCTTGCCGCTTACCGCAGCAAGGCGCGCGACCGCATCAACGCCAAGGTGATGGCCGACCCGCGCCTGGCGAAATGATGGACCCGAAGATCGTGCCCTTCGACGGCAAGCGCATGTTCTGGGGGCGGCTTCAAGGGCATCGTCGAACTCTGACTCTGAAGTCGGCGCGCGCTCAAGGCACCTGCAAGCGCTTGAGCGCAGCGAGTGTCATGTCGACGATGCGACCCGACGAGCCTTCGCGCTTGAACTCGTCGCGCAAGGCCTCGAAACGCGCACGGGCGCTGGCACGCTCGCCGGTGGCTTCTTCCAGCGATGCGAGCAGGTAGCGCCAGAGCGCGCGCCGGTCTGCGCGCACATCGGCTTCCGGGAAGAGCCACCGGAACGTGGCAACGCCGTCGGCGTCGTGGATCGCCGCGACGAAACTCTCGCGCCGTTCGCGCGACAGCAGCGTGTCGTAGTAGACGTAGGTCCACAAGCGTTCGCTCAGGCCGGGCTCGGCGGTTTCGCCGCGCTGGCGCATGTCGCTGGCCGCGCGTGCCGCTTCGATCTGGCCCGGGCCGGGTGTGTAGTAGAGCAGCGCCGCGAACTGCATCGTTCGCACCCAGGCGTGTTCGCGCCCACCGGCGAGCGCCACCCTGAAGTGCTGGCGCGCTGCTTCGATCGGCCCACGCTGCACCATCGTCAGGTGGCCCCACATCGTGTGCGCGTAGACGTTGTCGGCATCGAGCGCCAGCGCCTTGCGGTAGTGCGCTTGCGGGTCGAGCCCGCCAATGCCTTCGCGGCTGCGCAGGTGGTCGGCCCAGCCCATGTGGGCTTGCAGGTCTGCGCCCCGTTGCCCGGTGGCCGCTGCGGCGCCTTCGGCCAGCACCGGCAAGACGCGCTCGACGATGGCGGTGAAGCTGTCCTTTTCGGCCTGCACCCGGATCTCGCGCAGCCAGCGCATCGCGCAGTTTTCATGCGCTTGGCGCACAGCGGGCCGGTCGGGTTGCGCTTTTGTTATCTCGGCGAAACGCTGCCACGCGAGTGCATGATTGCCCGAGTCACAGAGCTGCGCGGCCGCGGCCAATGTGGTGGCCTGCGAGGCCGCTGCGGCACTCGCCTGGGCTTGCGCTGCAGCGGCGGCGCGGGCTCGTTCATCGCGCTGCTTCTGCCAGTTCAGCGTGCCCACCGTTCCCAGCGCGGCGGCCAGAACAACGCCGGCGGCGATCAGCGCCAACCAGAGTTTTGTGCGCGACGGCGGCCTGACGTTTTCGACCGCGGCCACGGTCTCGGCGACCAGGTCACCTTGCGGTTCGAGGATGGTCACCGCGCGCAGGTAGGGCGGGATCGCCTCTTTCGGCGTCGGCGCCACCTTGACGGGCAGCACATGGCCGCCCGGGTGCTGCCAGCGCGTTTTTGCCATGTCGAGCTCGGCCAGCGCATAACTGCCCGGCGCCACGGACTCGGGGCTCAGCAGGAACAGCAGCAGGTCGCAGCCGAGCACGGCCTCGCGGATCTTCTCGTCGAAGGGCTGGCCGGGGGTCAGCTCCGAGCGGTCGCGGAACACCTCGTGCCGGCCGTCGGCTTCCAGCGCGAGCTGCAAGCGTTCGCACAGCTCGGCGTACTTCGAGGAATACGAAATGAAGATCTGCACTGGGGCCTCCGTCGCTGTCGAGGTCGTGACCTCTGACCATATCACCGGGCGCGGTCGTTACCATCGTGCGTGACCAACGCCGCCACCACCGTCGAAGAGCTGCTGGGCCTGGCGCTGCGCCATGTCAACGCCGGCCAGCGCGAGCGTGCCAGGCTGCTGTGCGAACACGCGCTGGCGGCGTTCGCGCCGCACCCGGCCGTGCACCAGCTGCTGGCCGTGCTCGATCTGCAGCAGGGCGAAGCGGCCCGAGCACGCGAGCACGCGGCCACCAGCCTGGCGTTGCGCCCCGACCACCCGCCAACGCTGATGCTCGCCGGCGATGCGGCCCGCGCTGCCGGTGCTCAGGCCGAAGCGCTGCAAACTTTCGAGCGTGCCGTGGCGCTCGTGCCAGAGCACGCCGAAGCCTGGTTCCTGATCGGACTGGTGCGGCAGGACCTGCACGACCTCGACGCCGCTGCCGCCGCCTTCCGTCGCGTGTTGGAGCTGACGCCGCGCGCCGAGGTCGAGGTCAACCTCGGCATCGTGTTGCAGGAAGCGGGCAAGTTCATTGAGGCGATGCGCGCTTACGGGCGTGCCTATCGAATGCGCGAAGACACCTTCGGCCGCATCGCGCACGCGCTGGCCACACCCAATGTCGGCCGCCTGTGGCTGAATCTCGACGACCTGCGTGAAGCCTTGCGAAGCGCCTGAATCAAGCGCCGCTGCGCTTGCGGCGATAAAACTTTCGGTACACGCCCGGCCCGGCCATGATCTTCGTTGCCAGCGTGTCGTAGCGCGC
>JAYVTD010000186.1:0-8484 GCA_043774765.1 Rhizobacter sp.
AGCAGCAGACGCGGCGTTTCGATCGAATTGCCGGCAACCGCCACGATGCGGGCTTTCTGGCGCTGCTCCTTGCCGTCCTTGTCGAAGTAGACGACACCCGTGACCTTGCCAGCATCGTTGTGCTCGATGCGCGTCACGTGGCTCTGCGGGCGCAGGTCGAGGTTGCCGGTGCTTTCGGCCTTGGGCAATTCGGTGTAGAGCGTCGACCACTTGGCACCGCTCTTGCAGCCCTGGAAGCAAAAACCGAGCTGCATGCAACGGCCCCGGTCGTCACGCGGCTCGCTGTTGATCGCCATGTTGCCGGTGTGCACGTCCTTGTAGCCCAGCTTCGTGGCGCCGGCGTACATCACCTTGAAGTTGTTGTTGCCCGGCAGGCCGGGGATGCCGTTGGTGCGGGTCACGCCCATCTTGTTCTCGGCCTTCGCGTAGTAGGGCTCGAGGTCTTTCAGTGTCAGCGGCCAGTCCATCAGGTTCGCACCTTTGAGCTCGCCATAGGTCGTGCGCGCCTTGAACTCGTGCTCTTGCAGGCGCAAAGACGCGCCGGCCCAGTGCGTGGTCGTGCCGCCCACCGTCTTGCAGACCCAGGCCGGCAGGCCGGAAAAGTCCTTGGCCACGCGCCACGAACCCGAGGTGGTGCGCGGGTCGAGCCAGGCGATCTGGCTGAACGACTTCCATTCGTCGTTGATGAAGCTCGCGTTCGATTGCATCGCGCCGGCTTCGAGCACCACCAGTTTGATGCCCTTTTGCGCCAGCTCGTTGGCCAGCGTGCCGCCGCCTGCGCCCGAGCCGATGATGACGACGACCGACTCGTCGCCCTGGTCGAATTTGGCCATGTGTGTCTCCCGATTGTTCTGTGGTTGCGCCGGCGATCGGCGCGTGTCGAAACGTGCGTGCGCTCAGCCCATCCAGGGCTTCGGGCTTGCAGCCGCCGAAGGCGCCGGCAGCCACTTCAAGTCTTGAAACCCGCGCGTGATGTAGCCGCCCTTTTCCCAGGCCGAACCGGGGTAGCCGAAGCTCGCATACGCCATGTCGTTGTCGTACAGCGAGGTGACGCACTGGCCGCGCACCGTCGCGAAGAACGGCTGGCCTTCCATCGCCTTGACGATCTCGAGCTTCTTTTTATCGCTGGCCTTGGCGAAGCTGCCGCCGGCCGCCTTGTTCAACGCCGCCACGCCTTCGCGCAGCTGGGTCGCCGCAGCGGCGTCGCCGGCGGCCTTGGCGTCGAGGTCCTTGGCGAGCAGCGCGTACACCGCATCGGGGAGTTTCTTGTGTGGGTAGAGCACCCGGCCCATCTTCATCAGTGCAGCGCCCTCGTCTTTCGACAAGGTCTTGAGCTCGACGGCCCACACCGGCGAGGGGGCGAGTGCGGCCAGCACGCTGCCCGTGGCAATCGTGCCCATCAGGATGCCAGAGCCCTTGAGAAACTCGCGTCGCACCAACGGCAGGTTCAGCCGAGGCACCTCGCCCGAACCTTCGTCACCGCAACCGCCCGCCATTGCGGCGGCCGGGTCCGTCTCACTCACGATCGTGATCACACGCATGTTTTATCTCCGGCGGGGTTTGTGTCATCGAACGGCTCTTCGGCCGAACTTGCAACGCAGTTTTGCACTGGTGCCTCGAACCGTGGTGATACACGGCTACCTACGCGACATGTGAATACCCTTATGGCAAGTGCCCTGGCTTCTGAACCACGATATCGAGCGTTCAGTTTTGGCTCAGGTTGAGCTGCACGCGCGGGGTCCAGCCGGCCTCTCCTTCACCCGAAGCCCGCAGCTTCGGTGCGGCCAGGAACAGGCGTTCACTCGGCAAGCCTTTGGCGATGAGTGCGTCGCGCACCGTGATGCCGCGCTGCACAGCCAGCTCGCGCATTGTTTCGCTGCTGACGACGAGGCGGCTCTTCAGCAGCGCTTCCATCTCGGGGCCGGGAATGTCTTTCACGAAGCCGAGAGCGTTGCGCGGCTTGTTCGGAATTTCGGTGTCCTTGTAGAGTTGCCTCAGCGCGCGTGCGCGTTCTTCGGCGCCGAGCGGCACGAGCGCGCTGGCCGCTGCCGATGCGCCCGCTGCGGCAGCCGGCGCGCCGCTGCGCAAGGCCTCGCGGCGCGCTTCGGTTGCCAGCCGCGCCTCGAGTGCCGCACTGAGGAACGCCTCGCGCTCCGAGACCGGGTCGGCCGCGCCGGTGACGGTCATCTTCAGGCCCGGCTTGTCGATCAGCGCTTTCGCCACCTTGTCGATCGCGGAACTGCCACCCGCGCTCACCAGCGCCGTACCGGGCCTGAATTCGACCAGGCTCAGGTCTTCGCTGGCCGCGCCGGCGAGCAGCGCGAACGGCGCGGTCAGCGCCTTCGTCAACAGGTTCAGGATGACCTTCCAGATGATGCCGCCGATGCTGAACTGCGGGTCGTTCAAGCTGCCACTGACCGGCAGGTTGATGTCGATCACGCCGTGCCGGTCTTTCAGCAGCGCCACCGCCAGCAGCACCGGCAGCTTGGTCGCGTCGGGCGAGTCGATCTTCTCGCCGAACGTGAGCTGGTTCAGGATCACCTGGTTTTTCGCGTCGAGCTTGCCGTCGGCGTCGATCTTGTAGGCGACTTCCATGCTGAGCTTGCCACGCTCGATCGCATAGCCGGCGTACTTGCCGGCATAGGGCGAGAGCGGCGCGAGTTCCAGGTCGGTGGCCTTCGCTGTGATGTCTAGCGCCAGCGGTTTGGCGAACGGGTTGATCTGGCCGCCGATCTCGAGCAGCGCGGTGCCGGCGGCGCGGCCGCGCACTTCGAGCGTGGCCGTCTCACGCGTGTCGGAGCGCAACGCGCCGAGGCTGCCGTTCAGTTCGGTCAGCGCGGCGCTGTAGTTCGGGCGCACGAAGCGGTCGCTGAAATCGACCTTGCCGTTGCTCAGTTTCGTCGCACCGATGTGAATGTCGAGCGGCAACCCGGCCTCGGGCGCGGTGGCGCTCGCGCCGCCACCCACCGCTGCCACCGGCGGGGCACTGGCCGCACCCGCCGGTGCGGGTGCCGCCCCCAGGTCCTGCAGGTTGAAGCGGCCCTGTTCGGTGATGACGACGCGTGAGTAGAAGTCATTCAGCGCCGCTTCGCCGATCTCGAGCTGCGGCCGCGCGCCGGGTTTCATCGCGAACTTCACGCCCTTCAGGCCGAACGACTGCCAGCTCAACAGCTTGTCGCCGCCGCCGCGTGCGCTCACGTGCACGTCGCCGAGCAGCACGTCGCCAGCAGCCTGCACGTCCAGGCCCGCCGCCGACGAAGCCAGGGCCAGGTTGCCGGTGTAGCCGGCCTCCGCCCGCAGCAGGCTGAGCTGCAGCTTGGCGCCGAAGTAAGGCTCGAACAGGTGCACCGGGAAACGCTCGATGCGCAGCGTCCCGTTGGCGAGCAGCGGCTGCACGCCCACCTGGCCCTTCCACTCGACCGCACCCGCCCCCGGCTCGCGCGCCGCGCCCGGCGCAGCGACAAACGCACGGAGCTGCACACGCGCGGCCGGCACCGCGCGATCGGTTTGCCACTGCAGGTTCTGCAGCGCGAGCCGAAGTTGGCTGACGTCGAAACGCAGCGGCTCGGCCGGCGCATCGCCGCGGCGCGCGAGCGCGTCGCTCACACGCAGCTGGCCGCCGTCGAGCAGCAGCTCCTTGACCTGCACGTTCCATGCGGGCTCGACAACCGGTGCACGCGACGCCGGCGCGCTCGCCGCACTCGGCGCTGCCGGTGCGACAACCCAGCGCTGCAGGTTCAGGCGCCCGTCGGCTTCGCGCGCCACCGCCACCGACGGCTGCAGCAGCTTGACGCTGCCGAGCACAACGCTGCGGCCCGTCACGTCGAGCTGCACGTCGGCCAGCACGATCTGCTTGAACGACAAGGCCTCGGGCGCGGTGCGTGCCCCGCGCTCGGCCGGCTCGCGCAAGCGCAGCGCGTCGAGCGTGGCGCTGTCGATCGCGAGCTTGAGCCGCGGCGCGCCCGCGGCCGCCGACCAGTCGAGCGTGGCCTGTGCCGACAGGCGGCCTTCGACGCGGGGCACGAGCGCGGCGCTCAGGTAGGGCGCGAACGCTTCGAGCGCGAGCGTGTCGAGCTTCAGTGTCAGGCGCGCATCGTGGTCGGTGATCGGCCCTTCGGCGCTGAAACTGCCCCACGCCGGCGCGCCGTCGCGCTGCGCACGCAGGCTGCCGCCGAGGCTGAATGCCATCGCCTGTTTGACCGGCCACTGCAACTGCTCGACACGCAGGTTGAGGCCGTCGAGTTGCAGGGCCGCGGCCGGCTTCGTGGCAGCGTCGTTCCAGAGCACACGCGCGTCGCTGAGCTCCAGCGTCTCGAAGCTCACCTGCCACGCCGCCGCCGCCGACGCAGCGGCCGGCGGCGCGCCACTCGCGGGCGCCGCGGCAGGCTCGGCGGCCAGGGCCAGCAGGTTGATGCGGCCGCCGGCATCACGCGCGGCGTGCAGCTGAACACCGCTGAGCTGCAGGCCGCCGAAGCCGAGCTGGCGCGCCAGCGGCTGCACGTCGCGCAGCCCGAGCTTGAGCTGTTTCCAGGCCAGCAGCGGTTCACCTGCAGCGTCGGTCAGCATAATGTCGCGAGCCCCCACCGCACCGTGCAGGCTCAGGTTCGGCGCCCCGCCGGCCGGCATTGAAAACTGCAGCGCAAGATCGGCCGACACCACGCCGCGTGCGATCCGCACCGGCAAAGACGCGGGCACGTAAGGCAGGTAGCGCGCGAGGTCGAGCTCGCCCAGCACGAGCTTGAGCTCGCCGGCACGCGTCTGCGCGAACGGTGTGGCCAGCGCATCGCTGTCGAAGGCCGTGCCGTCGAGCTTGAACGCCAGGCGCGGCGCGACCTTCACGTCGACCTGGGCCGGCAGGTTCGACAGGAACGGCAGCCCGAGCTGCAGCGCTGAGACGCTGTGCACCCGGCCAGCCGGGCGGTCGTCGAAGCGCACTTGCGCATCACGCACCTGCAGGTTGTAGAGCGCGAACAGCACCGGCTCGGCGGGCGCGGCATCGGTCTTCGGCGTGAAGCGTGCGATCAGGTCGTCGACGTCGTAGTGGCCGGCTTCCGTGCGTGCCACGCGCAGCTGCGGCGCGTCGAGTTCGAGCGCCTCGATCACCGGCGCGCGCCGCAACAGTGACGACAAGGACAGGTCGACGCGCAGCCGCACCACTTTCAGCAGCGGCTCGGTGGCCGGCGCGGCGCCGGCGATCACGAGGTCGTTGACGGCCAGCGCCAGCGCCCACGGTTTGAAATCGACCTGGCCGATCGTCACGTTGCGGCCGAGTGCTTCGGTCAGACGCAGCTGCGCCTGCCACTTCAGCAGCGGCGGCACGGCGAGCCACGAGACGATGCCCAGCAACAGCAGCGCTGCCGCGGTCCACGCGACGCGCCGGACCCACACGTTGTTCATCACGCTCAAGGCTCGCCGTCCCAGTAGTCGAGATCGTCGTTCTCGCGGTGCATGCGGCTGAAGGCGTGCGGCGCGCCGTCCTGCGTGCCCTGCGCCATCGCCAGGTACTTGCCGGAGTCGGGGTACTCGACGACCTCGGGGCTTTCGCGGGTGCTGATCGACAGGTACTTCAGCGGCGCGGCCGAAGTGTTGATGAACTGGTGCGGGTACTGCGGGCCGGGCGGAATGAAGATGGTGTCGCCGGCGCCGACCGCAAGCATCTCGTCGGCCACGCGCAGCGTACCCTCGCCTTCGAGGATCACGAAGGCCTCTTCCTGCGCGTAGTGGAAGTGATAAGGGCAGCTTCGTTTGCCGGGGTCGACGATGTCGATCGTGATGCCGAGCTTGGTCGCCGCCGTGCCCCGCGCCAGCCGCGCGGCCGCGCCGGCGTAGAGCGGCGCGCGCTCGTCGCGGGCCAGCTCGGCGCTGTTGAAGTTGCGCACCAGCTTGTCACGCAGTTCCTGTTCCTTGGGGCTCATCAACGATCCTTCGTGCTGCGCGCTCCGGTATTCGCACTTGGGGCGGCCCGGCGGGCTCACAGGCAATTCCGGTGAGGCGTCACGCCCGATCATGCCTTGCGGGCGGGGCGGGGCGGGCGGGTGCGCCCGCAGTCGAACTGCTGCGGCACAATCGCGCCCCATTGCCCACCCGACCCGAGAGCTCACGCCGTGAACGGTCTTTTTGTCATGCTCGGCATCGAAACCTGGAAACCCGTGCTCACGGCACTGCTGCTGCCGCCGGTGCCTTTTCTGGTGCTGCTGCTGTTCGGCGCCCGCCTGCTGCTGCCGCGCCGCGGGCTGGGCTGGCTGGTGATCCTGTTCAGCGTCGCGATGTTGTGGCTGAGCGCCTGCACCGGCACGGCGCAGTTCCTGTCGCAGTTCGTGCTGCACCCGCCGGGCGCGCTGAGCTCGGGCCGCATCAAGGAACTGAAGGCCGAGGCGCGCCAGCCGGCCGCGATCGTGGTGCTGGGCAGTGGCATGGAACCCTATGCGCCGGAATACGGCGTCAGCAACCTGACGCGTCTTTCGGTCGAGCGGCTGCGTTACGGCATCTGGCTCGGCCGCGAGACCGGCATCCCGGTCGCGTTCAGCGGCGGCGTGGCCTGGGCCTCGCCCGAAGAAGGCAAGACCGAAGCGCAGGTGGCTTCGCAGATCGCCGCGCAGGAGTTCGGCCGGCCGCTCAAGTGGCTGGAAGACAAGTCGCGTGACACGCGCGAGAACGCTGCCTTCACGCTTGCGCTGCTCAAGCCGCTGGGCATCAAGCGCATCGTGCTCGTGACCCACGGCTGGCACATGCCGCGTGCGGTGCGCGCTTTCGAAGAAGCCGCCGGCAAGGGCAGCGACGTCGAGATCGAAGCCGCGCCGATGGGCCTGGCGCGGACCGTGGAGTCGGCCGCGTTGACGTGGATCCCTTCGACCCACGGCATCACCGAAGTGCGCAACATCATGCGCGAGTTGTACGGCCGCATCGCCGGCGCCTGAGCGGGCGCCGCTCCGCAGCAGCGGCCGAACTACCAGGTTTCCATCCACGGCCGCAGGTCGAGCTCGAAGGTCCACGCATCACGCGGCTGCGTGTGCAGGTGCCAGTAGTTGTCTGCGATGTGCTCGGGGTTGAGGATGCCGTCTTGCTCCTTCATTGCGTAGCGCTGCGGGAAATTGCTGCGGATGAATTCGGTGTCGATCGCGCCGTCGACGATCACGTGCGCCACGTGCAGGCCCTTCGGCCCGAGCTCGCGCGCCATGCTCTGCGCCAGCGCCCGCAGTGCGTGTTTGGCACCGGCGAATGCGGCGAAACCACTGGAACCACGCAACGACGCGGTGGCGCCGGTGAAGATCATCGTGCCGCGCCCGCGCGTGACCATGCGGCGCGCGACTTCGCGGCCGTTCAGGAAGCCACCGAGGCAGGCCATCTCCCAGATCTTGAAGTACTTGCGCGCGGTCTCGTTCAGGATGCTGCATGGCACGTTCGCGCCGATGTTGAACACCAGCACGTCGATCGGCGCGATCTCGCTTTCGATGTGCTCGACCAGCGCGACCACCTCGTCTTCCTTGCGTGCGTCCGACGCGAAGCCGTGGGCCGTGCCTCCGGCCGCGCGAATTGCGCTGACCACGGGCTCCAGCTTGTCGGCGTCGCGCCGCGTCAGGCAGGCCACATGGCCGCCAGCCGCGAAGCGGCGAGCGATGGCGCCGCCGGTCGAGTCGCCGGCGCCTATGACCAAAGCAACTTTGGCCGACTGATTCGCTGTCATCATGGGATTCTCCTTGTGCTCTGGGCGCTGGCTTGACCGTAGCATGCCCGGGCCGACAGATCGCTGTGCTCCGACAATCCTTCGACATTCACAGGTGGCCCATGAACACGAGCGTGATACCCAAGCTAGTCGAATTCTTCTTCGACGTCGGCAGCCCGGCGTCGTACCTGGCGTGGACGCAACTGCCGGGGCTGTGCGAGCGCACCGGCGCCGCGTTGGTGTACCGGCCGATGCTGCTCGGCGGCGTGTTCCAGGCGACCGGCAATGCGTCGCCGGTGACGGTGCCGGCGAAGGGCCGCTACGTCTTCGGTGACATGGCGCGCTTTGCGCGGCGCTATGGCGTGTCGCTGCGTGTGAACCCGCATTTCCCGGTCAACACGCTGGCGCTGATGCGTGCTGCGGCCGGCGTGCAGACGCACGCGCCCGAGCGACTTCAAGCCTTCTTGCAGGCTGTTTTCAAGGCCATGTGGGTCGACGGGCTGAACATGGGCGAGGCCGCCGTCGCGTCGCAAGTCCTGGCCGATGCCGGCTTCGACCCGGCACAGATTTTCGCGTGGGCAGGCGAGGCCGACGTGAAGGCCACCTTGCGTGCGACCACCGACGAGGCGGTGGCGCGCGGCGCGTTCGGCGCGCCGACGATGTTCGTCAACGGCGAGATGTTCTTCGGCCAGGATCGGCTCGACTTCGTGCGCGAGGCGTTGGGCTGATTGCTCATGACAAGCAAATTCATTCACCGCAGAGGAACGGAGTGAATGGAGTCAGCGCAGAGTAAGAAGACGGCAGAATTTACTCTGCGAAAC
>JAYVTD010000187.1:0-9729 GCA_043774765.1 Rhizobacter sp.
GCCAAGCGCGCCTGACGGCCGTTTCTGGCGAGGCGCCGCCCGCGTCCGGTCGAACGGCCTCGAGCCGCAGACCGTGCCGCGGCTCGGTGAGTTTCGGCGAGCCTCGAATCAGGGGGTGCACAGGGTTTGCCAGATACATCCGGTACCAACCTTGCGCCTATCGTGAGAGTCGCCAAAGAGGCGCCACGGCCGGTGTCGTGCAATTTCACCGACGAAGGCTGGGCTCGCTGACGATGTGCTGCGGCATGAAACCAACACGCCGGCACCCTGGAGGGCCACGCTTCTGCTCGAGTCGTGGCAATTTCATCGACAACAAACCAAGGAGTGCGACATGACATTGAAACCTCGGCAAGGGCTAGGACGCGTTCTGCGCCTGGCTGTACTGCAGTCCCTGATTTTGGCTGCGCCTGCGGTGATCGCCGCGGCGCCGGAGTTGCCTTCGGCAGGTGGCCTGCTGGTGCTGCCCAACGTCAAGGTAGAGATGGCGCAGCAGCCGGTCGATGGCAAGCCGATGCTCGGCAAGCAGAACGGCATGAAGGCGTACAAAGACCGCGAGACCGGCCAACTGCGCAAGGTCACCCCCGAGGAACTGCTGGAAGAAGCGCAAAGCACGCCGCCGGACAACAACGCGGCGAACGCTCGGGTCACGACGTCGGCATCGGGCGGCAAGTCGGCCCAGCTCGATGAATCGTTCATGTCCTACGCGGTCGTGCGCAAAGGTGCCGACGGCAAGCTCGACATGCAGTGCGTGACGGGCGAGTCCCAGGCCAGGGCGACATTGAAGGGCAAGACCGTCGCCAAGGAGCATCGCCATGCACAGTGAAACCATCGGAAAATTGCGTACTGTGTTCGGCGCAGCTCTGCTCCTGGCTGCTGCGGGACTGGCCCAGGCCGCAGCCAACATCACGATCGTCAACGGCAACGCCGCAGGTGTCGGGTTCAACGATACGACACCGGCGGCACCCGTCGGCGGTAACCCGGGAACGACGCTCGGCCAGCAACGGATCAACGCGTTCCAGTATGTCGCCTCGATCTGGGGCGCTAACCTGGACAGCAGTGTCGAGATCAGGGTCCTTGCCACCTTCGAGCCGCTGTCATGCACCGCCGGCAGTGCCGTGCTGGGTTCAGCAGGCCCGCGCGACGTCGAGTCGGATTTTCCCGGTGCGCCGGTTGCCGGTGCCTGGTACCACGTGGCTCTGGCCAACAAGCTTGCCGGCGTTGACCTGTTCCCCGCTGCGCTCGACGCGCCAGGTGGCGGCGGAGCCGAAATCCGGGCGCGTTTCAACTCGCGCCTCGGGTTGTTCGCCAACTGCCTGCCCGGTTCGCCGTTCTATCTGGGTCTGGATGGTAACAAGGGCAGCGCTATCGACCTGGTCGAAGTCTTGCTGCACGAGTTCGGCCACGGCCTGGGTTTCTCCACCACGACCTCTGGCAGTACCGGCAGCTTCCTGGCTGGCCAGCCGAGCATCTACGACTTTTTCTCGTTCGACAACGTCGCGGGCAAGAGCTGGTCGCAGATGAGCAATGCTGAACGTGTGGCCTCGGCAATCAATCCGCGCCAACTGGTCTGGACCGGTGCCAACGTGACCTCGGCGGCTCCGTCGGTGCTGCAGCTTGGAACACCGCAGCTGCAGATCCTGGCCCCGGCCGACGTGGCGGGCGTGTATCTGGCAGGTGCGGCCGCGTTCGGGCCGGCGCTCGACTCGCCCGGTCTCACCAGGCAGGTGATGCCGGTGGTCGAGAACGATCGCCTCGGTTTGGGGTGCGTGGCGTTCGACGCCGACAACAGCCGAGCGGTCAAGAACCGCATCGCGATGCTGAGTCGTGGTATCTGCGCCTTCGTGCAGAAGGTGCTGAATGCGCAGAACGCCGGTGCCGTCGGGGTGATCGTGGTCGAGAACGTCACGACCACGCCGCCGGCCGATCTTGGCGGCGCCGACGCGTCGATCGTCATCCCCGCGATCCGCGTGAGCTTAGCTGACGGCAACAAGCTGCTTGCGGCAATGAATCTCACGCCGGGCAATCGGAGTTCGGGCGTGGTCGCGCGTTTGGGCGTCGATGCGTCACAGCTTGCCGGTGCCGACAAGAACGGCCGGGTGATGCTGTACACACCCAACCCGCTGCAGTCGGGCTCCTCGGTGTCGCACTGGGACACCAGCGCCAAGCGAAACTTGCTGATGGAACCGGCGATCAATGCCGATCTGACGCAGAGCGTGGTGCCCCCCAATGACCTGACGCTGCCGATGTTCAAGGACATCGGCTGGTAGGGCTGCCTCCGAGCGGCATGAAGGGCGCGGCCACACCGCGCCCTTTTTCCATGCATCGGCGAGGTGGGTGGGCGGATCGGCGCGGCAGGCAATAAAATCACTGCTTCGCCGAACACCGACCGGTCCACACGATGCCACGCACGCTGTACGACAAGATCTGGGACGAACACGTCGTCCACACCGAAGACGACGGCACGACCGTGCTCTACATCGACCGGCATCTGGTCCACGAAGTGACCAGCCCACAGGCCTTCGACGGGCTGACGCTCGCGAACCGCAAGGTCTGGCGCTTGTCGGCCAACCTGGCGGTGAGCGACCACAACGTGCCCACCACCGACCGCTCGCACGGCATCACCGACCCGATCTCGCGCCTGCAGGTCGACACGCTCGACGCCAACTGCGACCGGCTCGGCATCACCCAGTTCAAGATGAACGACCGGCGCCAGGGCATCGTGCACGTGATCGGGCCCGAGCAGGGCGCCACGCTGCCGGGCATGACCGTCGTCTGCGGCGACTCGCACACTTCCACCCACGGCGCGTTCGGGGCGCTGGCGCACGGCATCGGCACGAGCGAGGTCGAGCACGTGCTCGCCACGCAGACGCTGCTTGCGAAGAAGGCCAAGAACCTGCTGGTGCGGGTCGAAGGCAGGCTGAGCCCCGGCTGCAGCGCAAAGGACCTGGTGCTCGCGATCATCGGCAGAATAGGCACCGCTGGCGGCACCGGCTACACGATCGAGTTCGCCGGCCCGGCGATTCGTGCGCTGAGCATGGAAGGGCGCATGACGGTCTGCAACATGGCCATCGAAGCCGGCGCGCGTGCCGGCCTGGTGGGCGTGGACGACACGACGATCGACTACGTCAAGGGCCGGCCGTTTTCGCCATCTGCCGGTCTCGAATGGGAACAGGCCGTTCGTTACTGGAGCACGCTGCACTCCGACGCCGGGGCGAACTTCGACCTGGTGGTCGAACTCGACGCCACGCAGGTTCGCCCGCAGGTCACCTGGGGCACGTCGCCAGAGATGGTGCTGTCGATCGACGACCGCGTGCCCGACCCCGACCGCGAAAAGGACGCGAGCAAGCGCGCCGCGATCGAGCGTGCGCTGCTCTACATGGCGCTCGAACCGAACAAACCGATCACCGACATCCTGATCGACAAGGTGTTCATCGGCTCCTGCACCAACTCGCGCATCGAAGACCTGCGCGAAGCCGCTGCCGTGGTGCGCCACATCGGCCGCAAAGTGGCTTCGAACGTGAAGCTGGCGATGGTCGTGCCGGGTTCGGGCCTCGTGAAAGAACAAGCCGAGCGCGAAGGGCTCGACAAGGTGTTCAAGGCGGCGGGCTTCGAGTGGCGCGAGCCGGGCTGTTCGATGTGCCTGGCGATGAACGCCGACCGGCTGGAGCCGGGCGAACGCTGCGCTTCCACCAGCAACCGCAATTTCGAAGGGCGTCAGGGCGCCGGCGGCCGAACCCACCTCGTGAGCCCGGCGATGGCCGCGGCCGCGGCCATCGAAGGTCACTTCGTCGACGTGGGCCGATTGGTCTGACGCACGCGCTGAGCACTCCATGACACCCTTTCAGATGCACACTGGCCTGGTCGCTCCGATGGACCGCGAGAACGTCGACACTGACGCGATCATTCCCAAGCAGTTCCTGAAGTCGATCAAGAAGTCTGGCTTCGGGCCCAACCTGTTCGACGAATGGCGCTACCTCGACCACGGCGAGCCCGGGCAGGACCCGGCCTCGCGCCGGCCCAACCCCGAGTTCGTGCTGAACCAGTCGCGCTACAGAGGCGCGTCGGTGCTGCTGGCGCGCAAGAACTTCGGCTGCGGCTCGTCGCGCGAGCACGCACCGTGGGCGCTCGACCAGTTCGGCTTTCGCGCACTGATTGCTCCGAGCTACGCCGACATCTTCTACAACAACTGCTTCAAGAACGGGCTGCTGCCGATCGTGTTGCCCGAGCACGAGCTGGCGAAATTGTTCGATGAGGTTGCGGCCTTCGTGGGCTACTCGCTGACGATCGACCTGGAGCGCCAGGTCGTGATCAAACCCGATGGCGCGACGCTCGCGTTCGACGTGCAGCCGTTCCGCAAGTACTGCCTGCTCGGCGGTTTCGACGACATCGGCCTGACGCTGCGCCACGCCGAGAAGATTCGCGCGTTCGAAGCCGAGCGCCTGCTGAGCAAACCCTGGCTGGCGCACCGCATCTGAGTGATGGCTGACGAAGCGCCTGACAGCCGCGTCTATGTGTTCCTGGCCCGGCGCTGGTGGCTGGCTTTCATTCTGCTCGGCGTCAGTTTCGTGCTCGGCGGCCTGGTGACGCTCAACCTGCTGCACATGCTGAGCGCCAATCTCGAGTTTCTGTCGTCCTACGGGTTCGATGCGCTGCGTGAAGGCGGCTTCAGGCAACTGCTTGAGATCATCGTGTCGGGCTATTTTGCGGCGGCGTGTTACGTCGTCTTCAAGCTCTGCGAGAAGGTGCTGGTGGAGCGCCTGTCGAAACAACATCAAGGAATTGATCCGTGAAGATCGCGATCCTGCCGGGTGACGGCATCGGCACCGAAATCGTGGCGCAAGCGGAGCGCGTGCTTGGCGTGCTCGACCTGCACTTCGAGACCGAACAGGCGCTCGTCGGCGGCGCGGCCTACGAGGCCCATGGCCACCCGCTGCCCGAGTCGACCCTGCGCCTGGCGCAAGCGGCCGACGCCGTGCTGTTCGGCGCGGTGGGCGACTGGAAGTACGACACGCTGGAGCGAGCGCTGCGCCCGGAGCAGGCGATCCTCGGCCTGCGCAAGAGCCTCGGCCTGTTCGCCAACTTCCGGCCGGCGATCTGCTACGAGCAGCTCACGCACGCGTCGAGCCTGAAGCCCGAACTGGTGGCGGGCCTCGACATCCTGATCATTCGAGAACTCACCGGCGACATCTACTTCGGCCAGCCGCGCGGCCGCCGCGAATCGCCCGACGGTGCCTTCGCCGGCGCCGAAGAAGCCTTCGACACGATGCGTTATTCGCGGCCCGAGATCGAGCGCATCGCCCACGTCGCGTTCCAGGCCGCGCGCAAGCGCAGCAAGCGGCTGACGAGTGTCGACAAGGCCAACGTGCTCGAGACCTTCCAGTTCTGGAAAGACATCGTGACCGAAGTGCACGCGCAGTACCCCGACGTGGCGCTCGACCACATGTACGTCGACAACGCGGCGATGCAACTGGTGCGCGCGCCGAAGAAGTTCGACGTGCTCGTCACCGGCAACATGTTCGGTGACATCCTCTCCGACGAGGCGGCGATGCTCACTGGTTCGATCGGCATGCTGCCTTCGGCCTCGCTCAACGCCGCCGGCAAAGGGCTGTACGAACCGAGCCACGGCAGCGCGCCCGACATCGCAGGCAAGGACTTGGCCAACCCGTTGGCTACAATCTTGTCCGCCGCCATGATGCTTCGATACTCCCTCAGCCAGCCCGCCGCCGCCGATCGAATTGAATCGGCGGTGCAGCAGGTGCTCGCCTCGGGTCTGCGCACGCCCGACATCTGGTCCGAAGGCACGCAGAAAGTCGGCACCTGCGAGATGGGCGACGCTGTCGTCGCCGTGCTCTCGGGCAACATCACCAAGAAGACGATCAAGGGCTAGTACGCTCCGGTTCGTCTCGCCCCTGCACCTGGCGAACGAGCCGGGGCAGCAAGAGGTTTCAACAACTTTCTGAAAGGGCGAATGATGAGACTCACAGGTTTGGTTGGGTGGCGCGGCATGGTCGGTTCCGTGCTGATGGACCGCATGCAGGCCGAAGGCGACTTCGACCACATCGAGCCGGTGTTCTTCAGCACCAGCAACGCCGGCGGCCGCGCGCCGGCCATGGCGAAGAACGAGACCAGGCTCTTCGACGCCTACGACATCGAGGCGCTCAAGCGCTGCGAAATCATCATCACGGCCCAGGGCGGTGACTACACCAGCGACGTGTTCCCGCGCCTGCGCGCAGCCGGCTGGAACGGCCACTGGATCGACGCTGCGTCGACTCTGCGCATGAAAGACGACGCGGTCATCGTGCTCGACCCGGTCAACATGCCAGTGATCAAGAACGCGCTGGCCGCGGGCGGCCGCAACTGGATCGGTGGCAACTGCACCGTGAGCTGCATGTTGATGGGCGTGGGCGCGCTGTACAAGGCCGGGCTCGTCGAGTGGATGAGCACGATGACCTACCAGGCGGCGTCGGGTGGCGGTGCGGCGCACATGCGCGAGTTGCTGACGCAGTTCGGCACGCTCAACGCCGAAGTGCGGCCTTTGCTCAACGACCCGAAGAGCGCGATCCTGGAGATCGACCGCTTGTTGGCGGCCCGGCAGCGCGGTCTGAGCGAAGCCGAAACCGCGAGCTTCGGTGTGCCGCTCGGTGGCAGCCTGATCCCCTGGATCGACAAGGACATGGGCGACGGCATGAGCAAGGAAGAATGGAAGGGCGGGGCCGAAACGAACAAGATCCTCGGCCAGGGCGCCGGCTTCAGCGCGCCGGCCGTGCCGGTCGACGGGTTCTGCGTGCGGGTCGGCGCGATGCGCTGCCACAGCCAGGCCATCATGTTCAAGCTGAAGAAGAACGTGCCGATGTCAGACATCGAAGCGCTGATCGCGAGCGACAACGCTTGGGTCAAGGTGGTGCCTAACACGCGCGAGGCCAGCATGCGCGACCTGACGCCGGTGGCGGTGACGGGAACGATGTCGATCCCGGTCGGGCGCTTGCGCAAGATGGTCATGGGCCCGGAGTACCTGGGCGCATTCACGATCGGCGACCAGTTGCTTTGGGGCGCCGCCGAACCGCTGCGCAGGATGCTGCGCATCGTGCTTGAGGCCTGAACTTTGAGCCGGGTGTTTCGAGTCGTTGCCGCATTGCAACATGGGTCTGTGTAAAACTCGCTGATCGGGCACCGGGCGCAATGTCAGCCATTGCATGAGCTTGTCAGCGTATCTCATTGATGCTATTGTGATTTCTGGTAATTCACCGAAAATTTACTTGATTCACGTCATTGACTGTTACGTGATTGCCGGGCTTGTATGGCTGCCCGCTTCGTCCAATTGGGAGACGCCTTGAAAAGAAAATCGACGTTCTCGGGGCGTTTCGCCCTGACCGGGGTGGCAACTGCCGCGCTTTGCCTCGTGGCGCCTGCCGCGTGGGCCTTGGGCCTGGGCAAGCTGCAAGTGCAGTCGGCCTTGGGTGAATCGCTGCGGGCCGAGATTGACATCACGAGCCTGTCGCCCGAAGAGGCGTCGAACCTGCGCATTCGTGTCGCGCCGCCCGAGTCGTACAGAGCGGCGGGTGTGGATTACAACCCGGTGTTGCCGGGCACCGAAGTCGTGCTGCAGCGCCGCGCGGACGGCCGGCCTTACTTGCGCATCACCAGCGATCGTGGCGTTCAGGAACCCTTCGTCGACGTGATCCTGGAAATCACCTGGGCGTCCGGGCGCCTGGTGCGCGAATACACGTTGTTGCTCGATCCGCCGACGGCCACCGCGCGTGCGCCGGCCGCTGCGCCAGCGGTTGCGCCGACCATGTCGGCTGCCGCTCCCGAGCCGACCGCCCCGCGCGCCGTCGAGCGCCGGCCGGCCCCGGCCCGGGCGGAGTCTGAACCGGTTGCACCGCGCGAGCCCCGTGCTCCGCGCATCGCCGCCGCTGCAGCACCTGCGCCGGCGGCCGCCAAACCGGCCGGCACAGACGGTGCTGACGAATACCGTGTCAAGGCCGGCGACTCGCTGTCGAAAATCGCTGCGCGCACCCAGCGTGGCGGCGTGTCGCTCGACCAGATGCTGGTGTCGCTGTACCGCAGCAACCCGCAAGCCTTCGTTGACAACAACATGAACCGGCTGAAGTCCGGCGTCGTGCTGTCGGTGCCGAGCGCCGAAAGTGCCAAGGGCACGGCGCCTTCCGAAGCGCGCCAGGTGATCCAGGCGCAGAGCGCCGACTTCGGCGCGTATCGCCAGCGCCTGGCCGGTGCCGTTCCCGTGGCGAAAACCGAAGGCAGCGCGCGCCAGGCCAGCGGCAAGGTGCAGGCTTCCGTCGAAGACGGCAAGCGCAGTGCGGCGCCCACGCCCGACAAACTCATGCTCAGCAAGGGTGCGGCGCCGGCTGGCGCGGCCTCCAGTGCCGAAGCGCAAATCTCGAAGGACCGCGAGAAGAAGGCCGCCGATGTGCGCGTCGCCGAACTCTCGAAGAATGTCGACGAGTTGAAGAAGCTGTCGGGGGCCGCTGCGTCCACTGCAGCCGCCAAACCTGCTGCCGTGCCGACCCCGCCCGCGGTGGCGGCTGCACCGCCGCCGGCTCCGGCACCCGTGCCCGCCCCGGCGCCTGCGCCCGCCAAGCCCCCGGCGCCCGCGCCTGCGCCTGCGCCCCCTGTCGTCGTCGCAGCACCTGCATCGGTTCCGGCTGCTCCGGCCTTGTTGCCGCCGCTCGTGGCTTCGGCACCGACCAGCCCGGTGATCGCCTCGGCGCCCGCACTGGCTACACCGGCGCCCGCGTCGGCCCCGGTGGTGGTTGCCGCCGCGCCCGCATCTGCCGCCAGCACCGTGGCGAGCCCGCCGCTGGCCGCGGCTTCGCGCCCGACCAAACCCGCGCCCGTCGCGGCCGAGCCCGGCTTCTTCGACACGCTGCTCGAGAACCCGATGGCACTCGGCGGCGCTGCGCTGGCCTTGTTGCTCGGTGGCCTGGGCTTCTATGCCTACCGCAAGCGTGGCAAGAAGGACAGTGGCGAGACTTCGTTCCTCGAAAGCCGCCTGCAACCCGATTCCTTCTTCGGCGCCAGCGGCGGCCAGCGCATCGACACGCGTGATGCGGCCGGTGCTTCGTCGTCGATGAGTTACTCGCTGAGCCAGCTTGACGCGATCGGTGACGTGGACCCGGTGGCCGAGGCCGATGTGTACCTCGCCTACGGCCGCGACCTGCAGGCCGAAGAAATCCTCAAGGAAGCGATGCGAAGCAGCCCGGAGCGCATGGCGATCCGAACCAAGCTGCTTGAGGTGTATGCCAAGCGCCGCGACACCAAGGGTTTCGAGTTGCTGGCGACACAGCTCTTCGCACTGACCCGCGGTACCGGCGAAGACTGGGCCAAGGCCCAGGAACTCGGCGCCGAGATCGACCCCGAAAACCCCCTGTTCCGCCCGGGTGGAACGCCGGTCGTCGTGACCGGCCACGGTGGCGAGATCATCGAGCCGCTCGGCGCGAGCACGATGCCGCAGTCGGTGTTGCCTTCGCCTTCGCAATACGGCGCTTCGGTCAGCGGCTTGCCGACGATGGACAGCGGCGGTGACCTCGATCTCGACCTGGGCGAGCCAAGTGCCGCCACGGCGCCGTCCCCGCTCGAAGCGACACAGTCCTTCTCGGCGCCTTCGGCGCGCCGGCCCCAAGACGATTCGATGTCGCTCGACTTCCCGACCTCGAAGTCGGCCTCGCTGCGCAGCGAGTCGCCGAGCGACAAGCTGCCCGAACCCGAGCC
>JAYVTD010000188.1:0-3460 GCA_043774765.1 Rhizobacter sp.
CGAGGGGCGGCCGCGGCGCTGGTTCAAGGCCTTCGGCCCACAAGACGATGTGCGGCAACGGATGATCACTGCGTTGCGAGACCTGTATGGCGAGCGGGCACAACTGGTCGACGTGCGAAAGGCGACCGACGAGGAAGAACTGCAGTACCTGCGCGGCGACGAACCCAAGAACGTCTTCTGCCCCACAGGCCGCGGCGGATCCGGCACCTGAACCGGGTGAGGGCTCGTCAAGCAGCTCATCGAGGACCCGCCGCGAGGAAGTCACGTCGGCGGCGTCCGTCTGCTCGGCGCCATGCTCGCCCGTGCAGCCTCACCGTGGCAAGCGAAGCCGCGTCACCAGGCCGCCTTCGTCACGGTTCTCAAGCTGCAACTCGCCGCGGTGCGCGTGCGCGATGCTGCGCGCGACGGTGATGCCCAGGCCAGTGCCACCGGCGTTGCGGTTGCGCCAAGCTACCAGGCAGACCATTCGGCAGGCCTGTCGCTGCGGCCACTGCGGCTCAAGTGGCACGAGCGTCTTCGCATCCACATTGGACCAATGCCCGGAATGCAGATCAAAGCTTCGCCGGGACAGCACGCAATCCTTCGCCCAGCTTGAGCCCGCTGGCTTCAGCGTCGACCTCTTCGCAGCACAAGAAGCGCGAGAGCGCTCCCGTCACTCGACCGTCACGCTCTTCGCCAGGTTCCGCGGCTTGTGGCTTCCGCCCGGCGCTTCGCGCCTTCACATCGCCGACGCGATATGAGCGTGCGCCGCAAGCCGCGCCTTCTCGCTCGCCTACGGCGATGTCGCTGCGCGCCACAAGAGCGCAACCGTCATTCGACGGTCACGCTCTTGGCAAGATTGCGCGGCTTGTCTACATCCGTCCCGCGCGCACAGGCCGTGTGATACGCCAGCAACTGCAGCGGCACCACGTGCAGGATCGGTGACAGCGCGCCGTAGTGTTCCGGCATGCGAATCACATGCAACCCGGTGCCCGACTCGATGCGCGTGTCGGCATCGGCGAATACGAACAGCTCACCGCCGCGCGCGCGCACTTCCTGCAGGTTGCTCTTCAGCTTTTCCAGCAGCGCATCGTTCGGCGCCACGGTGACGACCGGCATCTCGGCGGTCACGAGCGCGAGCGGGCCGTGTTTGAGCTCGCCGGCCGGGTAGGCCTCGGCGTGGATGTAGCTGATCTCCTTCAGCTTCAGCGCGCCTTCGAGCGCGATCGGGTAGTGCAGGCCGCGGCCGAGGAAGAGCGCGTTTTCCTTGCGCGCGAATTCTTCGGCCCAGGCGATCACCTGCGGTTCGAGCGCGAGCACCGCCTGCACTGCCACCGGCAGGTGGCGCAGCGCTTTCAGGTGCTCGGCTTCCTGTGCTTCCGTGAGGTGGCCGCGCACCTGGGCGAGTGACAGCGTCAGCAGGAACAGGCCGACGAGCTGGGTGCTGAAGGCCTTGGTCGAGGCCACCCCGATCTCGACGCCGGCGCGGGTGATGTACGAAAACTTGCACTCGCGGACCATCGCGCTGGTGGCCACGTTGCACACCGTCAGCGTGTGTGGCATGCCGAGCGAGCGTGCATGTTTCACCGCGGCCAGCGTGTCGGCGGTTTCGCCGCTCTGCGTGATCGTGACGACGAGCGTGCGCGGGTTCGGCACGCTGTCGCGGTAGCGGTACTCGCTCGCCACTTCCACACTCGTCGGGATCTTCGCGATGCTCTCGAGCCAGTACTTCGCGACCGAGCCGCTGTAGTAGCTGGTGCCGCAGGCCAGGATCAAGACCGAGTCGACTTCCCTGAACACGTTGAACGCGCCGTCGCCGAACAGTTCGGGCGTGATGCCGGGCACCGCGTCGAGCGTGTCGGCGATCGCCTTCGGCTGCTCGAAGATTTCTTTCTGCATGTAGTGGCGGTAGGGCCCGAGCTCGGCGGCGCCGCTGTGCGCGTGCACGGTGCGCACTTCGCGCTGCACCGCCTTGTAGCTGCCATCGGTGTGGCGGTGCGCAACCCAGTGTTTGCCAAGCTGGACGTCTACCACATCGCCTTCTTCGAGGTAGACGATCTGGTCGGTCACGCCGGCCAGCGCCATCGCGTCGGAAGCCAGGAAGTTCTCGCCCTCGCCCACGCCCAGGATCAGCGGCGAGCCTTCGCGCGCACCGATCACACGCTGCGGCTCGTCGCGGCAGAACACCGCGATGGCGTAGGCACCGCGCAAGCGCAGCGTGGCGCGCTGCACGGCGTCGAACAGGTCACCGTCGTAGAGGTGGTCGACGAGGTGGGCGATGACCTCGGTGTCGGTCTGGCTGTTGAACACGTAGCCGCGCGCGACGAGCTCGGCGCGCAGTTCGTCGTGGTTTTCGATGATGCCGTTGTGCACGAGTGCGATGCGCCCGACCTGGGTGCTGCCACCGCTGACCGCCACCTGCGCGTCCGACACGCCCGGCCCGCGGCTGAAGTGCGGGTGCGCGTTGTGCACCACCGGCGCGCCGTGCGTGGCCCAGCGGGTGTGAGCGATGCCGGTGCCGCCGCGCACGTCGTCGCGCGCCACTTCGGCGTCGAGCTCGGCCACGCGTGAGGTGCTGCGTGCGCGGCGCAATTCGCCGCCCTGGTGCACCGCCACGCCGCAGGAGTCATAACCGCGGTATTCAAGCCGCTTCAACCCCTCGATCAGGATCGGAACGATGTTGCGGTTGCTGACGGCGCCGACGATTCCACACATGGGAGCTTCCTTGGGGTCTGGACAGGAAACGAATCCTAGAGATCAGATCAAGAATTTAGTGTGCAAATTTGGCGGTTTCAAGAAATAATCGTTCACGCTCGACAGATCCGGAAATTTTCGGCCGAAAATCAAAATTCCATGGAATTATCGATCGATTTCGACACCACCGATCTGCGCATCCTCGACCAACTGCAGCGCGACGCCTCCTTGTCGAACCAGGACCTGGCGGCGGCGATCCACACCTCCCCGGCCACCTGCCTGCGGCGCGTGAAACGGCTGGTCGACAGCGGCGTGATCGAGCGGCGTGTGGCCATTCTGTCGGCGCAGAAGCTCGGTGCCGGCTTGAGCGCCTTCGCCGAAGTGAGCCTCGACCGGCAGGGCGCCGAGCACGTCGCGGCCTTCGAGGCCCGCGCGGTGGCCGAGCCGGGCGTGCAGCAGTGCCACCGCGTGTCGTCGGGCCCCGACCTGATGCTGCTGCTGCAGGTCGAAGACATGGCGGCCTACCACGCGTTGGTGCAGCGCCTGTTCACGCAAGACGCCAACGTGCGCAACGTGAAAACCTTCTTCAGCGTTCACCGCGCCAAGTTCGACCCGTCGATCCGGCTGCCGCTCATTGCCTGATGACGACCAGGCCTTTCAGGTATTCACCTTCGGGAAAGGTCACCGTCATCGGGTGGTCGGGCGCCGCTGCCAGGCGGGCGTAGAACAAGCCGTCGATGCCGGCGTCGAGCCCGGCGCCGGCCACGATCTTGTGGAAAAGGTCGGC
>JAYVTD010000189.1:0-3062 GCA_043774765.1 Rhizobacter sp.
TGCGCCCACCATCCACCGGAAACTCCACGCCGGTGATGAACTCGGCGTCGTCGCTGGCCAGGAACACCGCCGCCTTGGCGATGTCGAGCGGCGTCGAGAGCCGGCCCATCGGAATGGTCGCGATGAACTTCTTACGGTTCTCGGGCGTGTCGGGCATGCCCATGAACGACTCGAGCAAACCGGTCGCGCCCATCACCGGGCAGATCGCGTTGACGCGGATGTTGTCGGCACCGAGCTCGACCGCGAGCGATTTGCTCATCAGATTGACCGCGCCCTTCGAACTGTTGTACCAAGTGAGGCCCGGGCGCGGGCGAATGCCGGCCGTGGAGCCGATGTTCAGGATCACGCCACGGCGCGCCTTTCGCATCAGCGGCACGACCGCGTGCACCATGAAGAAGATCGACTTCACGTTGATGTCGTAGACGCGGTCGAAGGTGGCTTCGTCGACATCGAGCAACGGCTGGTTCTTGTGGGTCCAGCCGGCGTTGTTGACGACGATGTCGAGCTTGCCGAAGCGGTCGACGGTGGCCTTCACCAACGCGTCGATGTCGGCGCGCTTCGTCACGTCGCAGGTCACGGCCATGGCGTTGACGCCGAGTGCAGCCGCTACGCTTTGCGCGCCGGCGCCGTTGATGTCGGCCACCGCCACCTTGGCGCCTTCAGCGATGTACTGGCGTGCAATCTCGGCGCCGAAGCCGCTGGCGGCGCCGGTGACGATGGCAACCTGGTCTTTCAGTCTCATGGTGTGCTCCTCGGGAATGGGTTCGGGTTCAGTGTGCCAGCGTGTCGGCTGCATCGGCGCGCTGCAGTTCGCCGCGTTCGAGCACCAGCGTTTCGGTCGGAATGTCTTTGAGCAGGCTGCGGTTCGATTCCGTGATCACGACACACAGCTCAGGCCGGGCCTGGTACAGCCGCTGCAAGGACGCAGCGTACTGCTGCGCGAGCACCGGTGCCAGCCCTTGAAAGGGTTCGTCGAGCAGTACGAGCCGCTCACCCGCCATCACCGCGCGGCCGAGCGCGGCCATCTTGCCCTGCCCGCCCGAGAGCGCCGCACCCGAGCGTGGCAGCATCGCTTCGAGCTCGGGCACGATGGCCAGCGTCTCGTCCAGACGCGCATCCACCGCACGTTTGTTCATGCCGACCACTTCACACGGGAAGCGCAGGTTCTCCTCGACGCTGAAGCTCGGGAACATCACGCGGTCTTCGGGCGCGTAGCCAATGCCCATGCGGGCGCGGTCACGCGCGGGCACGGCGCCGAGGTCTTTCCCGTCGAACAGCACGCGGCCTTCGTGCTGCGGCAGGAAACCCATGATCAGCCGCAGCAGCGTGGTCTTGCCCGCGCCGTTTCGGCCGACCACGGCGACGATGCTGCCGCGCCGCAGCTGCGTGCTGATGCCGCGCAGCACCTGGATGCCGGCGATGGTGGTGGAGATGTTTTCGAGACTTAACATCTCATTCACCGATCACGTTCTTGATGACGACCGGGTCGCGCAGCACTTCTTCCGGCGCACCGTCGGCCGCTATTCTGCCGGCGATCCAGGCACACAGCCGGGTCGCGTAACGACGCACGATATCGATGTCGTGTTCGACGAAGATGCTCGTCACCTTGCGTTCGTCGAGCGCGCGCATCAGCACCGCCATCAACTGGTGCTTTTCGTCGCTCGAGACGCCGCTGGTCGGCTCGTCCATGATCATCAGCTTGGGGCGCAGCACGAGCGCCATCGCTACGTCGAGCAGCTTGCGCTGGCCTTCGGGCAAGGCGCCAGCCAGGTCGTTCGCACGCGATCCGAGCTGCAGCAGGTCGAGCGTGGCGTCGACCTCGGCCGCGTCGATCGCCTCTGCGAGCGGCAGCCAGAAACCGTGGCGTTGTTTCACCGACGAAGCGGCCAGCATCAGGCACTCGCGCACCGTGTGTTCGGTGAACACCTGCGGCAGCTGGAACGAGCGACCCACGCCGCGCCGCGTGATCGAGCGTGGGCTGTGGCCGGTGACGTCCGTGCCGTCGAAGAACACGTGGCCGCCGCTGGGCTTCAGGTAACCGGTGCAGATGTTGATGAAGGTGGTCTTGCCGGCGCCGTTCTGGCCGACGACGGCAAGGCGCTCGCCGGGCGCCAGATCGAAGTCGATCGCCTCGGCCGCCACCACGCCGCCGAACGACAGCGACAGGCCGCGCGTGGAGAGCAGCGCCGTCATGCACGTTCCCCGGTGCCGGCGCGCTTCAGATGGCGCTCGAACAGACCGAACAAACCGCGCGGCGCCACGAAGACCATCACGATCAGCACGAGCCCGAGCACCATCTGCCACGCGCCGGTCAGCAGCGCGGCCGCGTAGAGTTTCATGAATTCGAAAACGAAAGCACCGATGAAGGCCCCGACCGCGTGGCCCGAGCCGCCGAGGATGGCGATGAACACGATCTCGCCGGAACGCACCCAGTAGCCCATTTCGGGCGTGACGAGCCCCTGCGTCAGCGCGAACAAACTGCCGCCCAGGCCGCACAACGTGGCCGACAAGACGTAGCCGCCCCAGAACACCCGCTTGGCCGACAGGCCCAGGTATTCGAGCCGGGTTTCATTGGTCTTGATCGCCGCCAGCGCCTGTCCGTTGACGCTGCCGAAATAACGCTGCACAAGCGCACCGGCCAGCACCGCGAGCACGAGCGCGAGCAGCAACAGCGCGGTCTCGAAACCTTCGCGCTCCAGGTGCACGAAGCCGAAGCTCGGGCGGTCGAAGCGCAGCCCGTCGGTGCCGCCGGTGAAGGCCCCGAACTTGCCGAGCACCGAGAACAGCACCATCGAGAACGCCAGGTTCAGCATGCCGAAGAAGATGCCACGGTAGCGCACCATGAACACGCCGATCAGCGCGCCGGCGAGTGCAGCGGCCGCTGTGCCGAGCGCGATCAGCAGCAGCGCGTCGAGGTGGTACGCGCGCCCGATGAAGGCCACACCATAACCTGCGAGGCAGGCGAACATCGCGTGGCCGAACGAGACCTGTCCGGCGCGGATCAGCACGATCACGCCGGTGACGGCCAGGCCGTTGGCCAGCGCCAGCAGCACCGGCGTCTT
>JAYVTD010000190.1:0-2461 GCA_043774765.1 Rhizobacter sp.
TCCGCGTTGCAAGGCTTCGCCGGGGCCCAACCCCGGCTGTGCCTTGCGCCTTGATTGGGCCCGCTCTGGGGCCTCACGCGGGCACGATTCATAGGTTCACAAGCTCTCAGTGATCGTCGACGATCTCGACGTCGGTAGGGCCTGCCGCAGCCCAGACAAAACAAACACGCCACTGGTCGTTGATGCGGATGCTGTGCTGCCCGGCTCGGTCGCCCTTGAGCAACTCCAACCGGTTACCCGGCGGGGCTCGCAAGAAGTCCAGCGTCAACGCAGCATCCAGTTGCGCCAACTTGCGTTCTGCGACCGAGGCAATGGACCGAAAGCGTCTGGGGCTCTTGCCTTCGAACAGGGCCAGCGTGTCCTTGCAACGGAACGACCTGATCATGGGATCAGTGTATTACGTTTGGCGTAATGGCACATGCTTGTTTGATTCATGGCCCCCGCCCGTCGCCCTTTCGCCTACATTCCCTTGAACAACCCCGTGAAGCTGCGGCTCACCTCGAGTTTTTCGGGGTGGCCTTTCACGCTCACCAGCTGCCGCCCGCGCAGGTCGCGGCTCACGCCGGCGATGTACTTCGTGTTGACCAGGGTCGAACGGTGGATCTGCCAGAACAGGTCGGCGTCGAGTTCGTCGATCAGCTCCTTGATGGGCTTCCTGATCAACGCTTCGACCGCGGCGGTCTGCACCCGGGTGTACTTTTCGTCGGAGATGAAGAACAGCACTTCTTCGACTGGAATCATCTGAATACTCTGGCCCACTGCGGCCTGAATCCAGCGCAGTGTCGGTGCCTTGGTCGGGTCCATGCGCGTGGCGAGTTTCTGCAGCAGTTGCTGCATGCCGGCCGGCGGCGCGGCGTCGCCGGTGACCTCTTCGCTGCTGGTGCCGCTGCTGCCGCGTTGCGCGAGACGCTTCTTGATGCGCTCGACCGTGACCATCAGGCGCTCGCGCTCGGCCGGCTTCAGCACATAGTCGACCACGCCTTGCTCGAAAGCTTCGATCGCGTACTGGTCGTAGGCGGTGATGAACACGATCTCGCAGCCGGGCCAGGCGTCGGGCGTGTCGTCGTCGGTGGGCAGCTGTGCGATGGCGCGGGCCGCTTCCACGCCGGTCATGCCGGGCATGCGGATGTCGAGGAACACGAGCTCGGGGTGGTGTTCTTCGGTGAGCTGAACCGCCTCAAGGCCGTTTTTTGCTTCGGCCACGATCTGCAGCTCGGGCCACACCTCGGCCAGGCGCGCGCGCAGTTGCTCGCGCAGCAGGCGTTCGTCGTCGGCGATCAGTGCGCGCGGCGCCTGGGTCGAATGGGCGAGTGCGTTCATGCGCTCATCGTAGCGCCAGGCCTGCGTGCTGCCGAGGGGCCGCGCGCCAAGCGCCACACTTTGAGGAAGCGGTTCATGCGCGGCTTGTTCATGGGCTGGCTGTTCATGCAGTTTCTCCTTCGCGGGCCAGGGCCTGGTAGGGCACGGTCAACGCAACCACGGTGCCACTCGGCGTGTTCTCGGTGATCGTCATCTGCGCCTTGTTGCCGTAGAGCAGCTGCAGCCGTTCGCGGATGTTGTTCAGCCCGATGCCGGTGCCGGCGGTCGCGGCCTTGCCGAAGCCCAGGCCGGTATCGGCCACCGTCACGGCGAGCTTGCCGTGCACGATCTCGGCCTTCACCGTCAGGGTGCCGCCTTCGGCCTTGGGTTCGAGGCCGTGCTTGATGGCGTTCTCGACCAGGCTCTGGATCATCATCGAAGGGAAGTCGGCCGAGAGCAGACCGTCTGGCACGTTGATCTGGGTCTGCAGCCGGTCTTCCATGCGCACCTTCAGGATCTCAAGGTAGGGCTTGATCACCGCCATCTCGCGGCCGAGGTTGTGGGCTGCCGGGTGGTTCTCGCGCATCGTCGGCATCGAGGCACGCAGCAGCGCGATCAGGTTCTTCTGCATCTGGCTCGCGCGCGGCGGGTCGGTTTCGATCAGGTGGTCGATGCTGGCCAGCGTGTTGAACAGGAAGTGCGGCTCCACCTGCGCTTGCATCGCCGCCATGCGGGCTTCGACGACCTGGCGCTTGAGCTGCTCCGACTCGGCGGTTTCGGTCGCCACGGCGGCCTTCACCTCGGCCTGGATGCGGCCCTTGTAGGTGATCTTCAGGATCATCGAGGCGAGGATGAAGAAGAAGCTCAGCGGCACCAGCGACTCGTCGGCGCTCACGGTGCGGGTGCGCATGTACTGGCGCTCGGCGCTGCGGCTGGCGTCTGCCGCTTCCAGGGCTGCGTCGGCCGCTTCTTGCGCCGCCTGGCGCGACTCTTCCATCGCTTCGATGATCGCGGTGCGGGCTTCGTCGACCGCCTCTTTCACCACCTCGCTGGTGGCACCCGGCGGCAGCTTGATCTCGACGCTGCCGTCTTTGGTGGTGATCGAGGCGATCGGGGCTGAAGCCGCGGCTGCCGCACCCGAGGCCGCCGAAGCTGCCGAAGC
>JAYVTD010000191.1:0-2694 GCA_043774765.1 Rhizobacter sp.
GCAGCTTCGATAACTTCCGCACCCGCATCCTGTTCTTCTGCGGCAAGCTCGACCTCACGCCCGTCAGTGTTCGACCCCACTGAATTCAACGAAGAGCCCAACAATATAGGCCGGCGATGGACACGCTGCGTACTGCAAGCTGGGGAGCCGGCCGTGCCAAGCTAGGGGTACGAAGACCCACGACGCAGCGGATGTCTTCCTTAATCGCTCGTGAAGGGTCGCTTAGACAAACCCGAATAGCCGGCCCCGCAGCGTGCTGCGCATACTCCGCAAAACCGGGTCGCCGACGGCAGGCCCACGGGCATCACAACGAGGAGACAGCATGCGATTCACCCCCTGGGGGCTGGCGGCGGGCGCGCTCGCTTTGAGTGCCGGCCTGGCCTGTGCACAAGACAAACCCGCCGAGCTGAAGATCGGCATCAGCACTTTCACTTCGGGCGCCGCCTCGGTGTTCGGCGTGCCGGCCAAGGCCGCGGCCGAATTGCTGATCGACGAGATGAACGCGGCCGGTGGCATCGGCGGCGTGAAGATCGCCGCCACTTACATCGACGAAGGCATCGGCGGCGACAAGCTGCTCTCGGAATACCGCCGCCTGGTGCAGGAACAGGGTGTGCGCACCATGCTCTCGGCGATCTCCAGCGGCAACTGCAACATCATCGCGCCGGTCGCAGAAGACCTGAAGGTGCTCAACGTGATGTGGGACTGCGGCACCGAAAAAGTGCTGGAAGCCAAGCGCTACAAGTACGTGGTGCGCACGCAAGCCAACGCCACCACCGAGATGGTGGCCACGGTCTTGTACCTGATGAAGACCAAACCCAACTTCTCGACCATCGCGGTTGTCAACCAAGACTACGCCTGGGGCCGCGACTCGTGGGAAATCTTCATCAACACGCTGAAGGTCTTCAAGCCCGACGTGAAGGTCGTGGCCGAGATGTTCCCCAAGCTCGGTGCGGCCGACTTCTCCACCGAGATCAGCCGGCTGCAAGCGCTCAAGCCCGACGTGGTGCTCACCACCTCGTGGGGCGGTGACCTCGACACTTTCGTGCGCCAGGCCGGCCAGCGCGGCCTGTTCACGCAAGGCGGCCTGTTCGTGATGCCGCTGCTCGAAAGCTCGCTCGAACGGCTCGGCGCGGCCGTGCCCGAAGGCATCATCGCCGGCGCGCGCGGCGAGCACTACTGGGCCCACCCAGAAACCCGCGACGACCCGAAGCACAAGGACTTCATCGCCAAGTTCAAGGCCAAGACCGGCGCCTACCCGATCTACCCCACGTACCACATGGCGCAGGCGCTGGTCGGCCTGAAGACCGGTTATGAAGCTGCCATGAAGGCCAACGCCGGCAAGTGGCCTTCGCCCGAGCAGGTGGCCGAAGCGATGCGCGCGATGACCTTCACGGCCTACGGCCGGCCGATCAAGATGCGCGAAGACGGGCAGGGCCTGGAAGACCAGTTGCTGGGCCTGACCAAGCGTGTGCCGCAGTACCCGTTCGCGGTGATGGACAAGATGATGCTGGTGCCGGCCGACATGGTCACCACGCCGGTCGGGCAGCTCTCGACGGCCTGGGTGAAGACCATCAACCCGGCCATTCTCAACAGTGACCGCCTGAAGAGCTACGACTTCAAGTGACGACCCGGTGATGAACCGCCCTCTGCCGAATACAGGGGGCGGGCAACGGCCCACGGCGTTGGCCGACCGCGGCTGACAAGACGCATTCAAACGCCTGCCCGGCGCAGCCCGAATCCATGGACGCCAGCCTGATCATTCTTGCCCTGATGGACGGCGTTTCCTATGCGGCGCTGCTGTTCCTCGTGGCCCTGGGCCTGACGCTCATCTTCGGCGTCATGCGCATTCTCAACATCGCGCACGGCAGCCTGTATGCGTGGGGCGGTTACTTCGCCGCGACGCTGGGCCTGGCGATCACGAAGTTCGCCCTGCCGGCGTGGATGGGCCTGCCGGCGCTCTTCGTCGCCGCGCTTGTAATCGGCGGGCTGCTCGGCAGCATCCTCGAATTCGCACTGCTGCGCCGCATTCTCGACAAGGACCCGGTGCTGCAACTGCTCGTCACCTTCGCCGCCTTCATGGTGCTCGAAGACCTGCAGCGCCTGATCTGGGGCTCGCAGCCAGTGTTCGTGTCCGACGTGGTGAACCAGCTCGGCACGCTCAACGTGGCCGGTGTCACATACACGCGCTACCAGCTACTGGTGTTGCCCACGGTCGCGATCCTGGCCTTCATCGGCCTGCGCTGGTTCCTGCGCAGCACCGCGCTCGGCCGCCAGGTCACGGCCGTCACGCACCACCGCGAGATCGCCACCGCGATGGGCGTGAACACCAACCGCGTCACGTGGCTCACGATCGCGATGGGCGGTGCACTCGGCGCGCTCGGCGGCGCGCTGGCCTCGCCCACCACCTCGTTCACGCCCGGCATCGGCGCCGACATGATGGTGCTGTCGTTCGCGGTGGTCGCCACCGCCGGCCTGGGTCAGATCGGCGGCGCGGCGATCGCGGCCCTGATGATCGGCATGGCACGCTCGTTCGCGATCTACCTGATGCCCGAAGTCGAGGTGCTGATGCCCTACCTCATCATGGTCGGCGTGCTGCTGCTGCGGCCCGAAGGCCTGTTCTCCACGCCTGCCACGCGGCGCATCTGACATGAGCTTCATGCCCGGGTCGCTACGCCTGCCACTGCTCGTTGCCTT
>JAYVTD010000192.1:0-4164 GCA_043774765.1 Rhizobacter sp.
GGACGGCACCGTCAGCACCCGCAGCGAAGGCCTGCGCAAGCGCATCGACCTGAACCAGGATCGGCAGGAGCTGCTGACCGACCGCATCGCCCAGATCGAAAAGCGCCTGCGCGCGCAGTACACCGCGCTCGACAGAACCATGGGCCAGCTGACGGGCCTGTCGAGCTACGTGACGCAGCAGTTCGGCACGAACAACCGCAATAACTGAACGCTCGCGGGAGCGCGCGAACAGCGCCGCTTTTTACCCGCAAAACGCAGGCCCGCAGCAGCTCAAGTCGCACGAAGCGGCGCCGATATTCAAGGCAAGCCACTTCATTGAAAGCAACGACTCATGTTTGCGACTGCTGCCCCGATCCACAGCCCCAGCGCCTTCACCAATGCCTACCGCCAGGTCGGCGTGCAGACCGGGGTGGCCAGCGCCACGCCGCACCAGCTGGTGCAGATGCTGCTCGACGCTTGCCAGGATTCGCTGGCGCAGGCGCGCGGCGCGATCGCCAACGGCGACATCCCCGCCAAGGGGCGTGCGATCGGCCGCGCGGCGCGCATCGTCGAAGAAGGCCTGAAGGCCTGCCTGAACCTCGACGCGGGCGGATCGCTGGCCGCCGACCTGAACGCGCTGTACGCCTACATCGGCGTGCGCTTGACGCACGCGAACCTGAGCAACGACGTGGCCACGCTGGAAGAGTGCGGCCGCCTGCTCGAACCGGTGCGCCTGGCCTGGGTCGCCATCGGCCCGCAAATCGCCTCGGCCCGCCAATGAACACCGCGATGCCCCCGAACATGCCCGACACCGGAGTTGCCATGAACACCGCACTGATCGACTACTACCAGGCCATCGAAAAGGCGAGCCAGGACATGCTGGAAGCCGCCCGCACCGGCAACTGGGACCAGGTGCTCAAGCTCGAAGGCGCTTGCGCGCTGCTGATCGCACAGCTCAAGCACAGCGCGGCCGGCCGCCCCCTGGGCAGCGATGAAGCGCAGTTCAAGTCGCGCATCATGCAGCGCATATTGGTGAACGACGCGCAGATCCGCCGGCTGGCCGAACCCTGGCTCGACGAACTCGACGAGCTGCTCGCCGGCCACACAAAAACAATGCACTGAGCGGCGCGGCCTGCTCACGCTCTGATCATGACTCAGCAAACCATGCCGATGCCTCTGGACGCGCTCGGCGCTGCGCCCGGCGGTCTGGATGAATTCCGCATCACCACGCCGCGCGAGATCGGCGCGATGCTCAAGCTGCTCATCGACGCCAACGTGCAGCTGAACCTGAACGGCTGCGACGGCAGCGTCGTCAGCGCGACGCTGTGGACCGCCGACCCGACACGCGGCAGTATCGGCTTTTGCGTCAATCCCGACGACCCGGCGTTGAACGCACTGGTCGAGAGCCAGGAAGCGGTGATCGTCGGTTACCTCGAGAGTGTGAAGCTGCAGTTCGACGCTACCAACCTGGTGCTGGTGCGTGGCCAACGCGGCAGCGTGTTGAACTGCGGCTGGCCGCGCGAGATGTTCCGCTTTCAGCGCCGCGGCGCTTTCCGCGTGCGGCCGCTGTTGCGCAGCGCGCCGACGGCCCGCTTTCGCTGGGGTGCCGGCGCGGCCGAGCGCGAGTTCGCCTTGCGGGTGCTCGATGTGAGCATCGGCGGCTGCGCGCTGTTCCTGCCGGACGAGCTGCCCACCATCGACCCGGGTGTGACGCTGCCCCGGACGCAGATCGACCTCGACGCCGACACCCGTTTCGACGTCGACCTGCGCCTGCACCACGTGACCTCGATCAACGCCGAGGCCAGGGGCGTGCGCCTGGGTTGCGAGTTCGTGCGCGCCGACGGCGCGGTGCAGCGCACGCTGCAGCGTTTCATCGACCTCACGCAAAAACGCGGAAAGCTGCTCGCCCTGAGTTGATGCACGACCCGCGTTGAACTCTTATTTCATGGTGCGCAAAAAAAGCGCTCAAGTCGCGGCCCGGCCTGCCGATAGCAGGCTCATCAGCCACAGCCGTTTCACGGCAAGGAGCGCCCCATGAGCGTCAACGGAGTCACCCCGAAGGCGAGTGTTTCGGCTCTGACCGCCGACACCCCGACCCCGGCCAATTTCACGCGGACCGCCGTCAGCGCGTCGATTAATGGCACGAACGCCGAGCCTGAGTCACTGCACGAGACGATGCGCCCGGTGCGGTTCCCGTGGCTGGCGCGTCTGTCGACGCAGCTCGAAGCGGCGGCGAACCAGCGTGCGGCCTTTGCTGCGGCACCTGTGCTTGGCGACATCGTCGACAAGTCAGCTTGAGCAGTTTGGGGCGCCCCGCGCTCTAGACCTGCATGCTCATGATGTCGGAGTAGGCCTGCACCAGCTTGTTGCGGACCTGCAGCGTCGCCTGGAAACCGATCTGCGCCTTCTGCATCGCCACCATGGTTTGCTCCAGGCTGACGGTCGGGTTGTCCATCTGCACTTCTCGCTGCAAGGCGGTGGCGTCGGTTTGAGATTTGCTCACCGCACCCAGCGCCTGCGTCAGCGCCTGCTGGAAGCCCGCGCCCGCCACCGGCTTGGGCTGAGCGATCGGCTGGCCGCTCGTGGTCAGGCCCGCACGGGCCACGGCCTGGGCAAAGTCGAAGGGTTTCAGCGTCACGTTCATGGCAGGGCTCGCTTCGTTCCGGCATGACCCGAATCGTAAAGAAGCGGCCGCGGCACGATGGTGTGAACAGGCCGCCCTTTGTGCGCCTGTTCGGCGCATTCGCCACGTCGAAGTTCTCGAACAATCACTTTCATTCGGGAACGGCCCTTCGGCTGTGCCCGCTCTGAACCGAGAGCTTCGCCCATGGACAACGCCGTCGCCGTCAACCCCAACCTGCCGCTGGTCGAGAGCGCGAGCTTCGGTGGCCGGATCGTCGCGCTGCCGATGCGCAGCAAGCTCAGCGCCATGCTCGGGCTGATCGCGCTGGTGGGCGTGGTGATGGCGATGCTGATGTGGAGCAACAAGGGCGACTTCAAGGTGCTCTACGCCAACTTGTCGGACAAGGACGGCGGCGCCGTCATCAATCAGCTATCGCAGATGAACGTGCCTTACCGCATGAGCGAAGGCGGTGCCGCGATCCTGGTGCCCGCCGCGCAGGTGCACGACCTGCGCCTGAAGCTCGCGACCGCCGGCCTGCCCAAGGGTTCGGTCTCGGGTTATGAGCTGATGGACAGCGCACGCTTCGGCCAGACCCAGTTCCAGGAGCGGCTGACCGCACAACGTGGCCTCGAAGGCGAGCTGACCCGCTCGATCACCTCGATGGCCGCGGTGCAGAACGCCCGCGTGCACCTGGCGCTGCCGAACCAGAACGGCTTCTTCCGCGAGCAGCAAAAGCCCAGCGCCTCGGTGATGCTGACGATGCACGCCGGCCGCACGCTCGACCAGGCGCAGGTCGCCGGCATCGTGCACCTGGTGTCGAGCAGCGTGCCCGAGCTCGACCCCAAGAACGTGAGCGTGCTCGACCAGAGCGGCGCGCTGCTCACCAGCGGCGGCGGCCGCACGCCGGCGGCCGGCCTCGACGCTCAGCAACTGCAGTACGTGAGCCAGATCGAAACCGGCTACGGCAAGCGCATCTTCGAGTTGCTGGAGCCGATCGTCGGGCGCGACAACCTGCGGGCGACGGTCGCCGCCGAAGTCGACTTCTCGCAGACCGAAGCCACCTCGGAAGAATTCAAGCCGAACCAGGGCGCCGACGCCAGCATCGCGATCCGCAGCCAGCAGACCACCGAACAGACCGGATCCAGCGGCGCCCCGCCCAGCGGCGTGCCCGGCGCCGCCTCGAACCAGCCGCCGGTGCCGGCGACCGCGCCGATCACCGGTGCCGCCCAGCCGCTGCAGGCGGCACAAGGCGGCGGCGCCAACAGCAGCGGCCGGCGTGACGCCACCACCAACTACGAAGTCGACAAGACCGTGCGTGTGACGCGCAACGCCACCGGCAACGTCAAGCGCCTGGCCGCCGCCGTGGTCGTGAACCACCGCGTCACCACCGCGGCCAACGGCAAGTCCACCAGCACGCCGCTGAGCAGCGACGAGGTCGAGAAGCTGACCGCGCTGGTGCAGCAGAGCATCGGCTTTTCCAAGGAGCGCGGCGATTCGGTCAAGCTGATCAATGCGCCGTTCCGTGTCGAGACCCTGCCCAAGGCCGATGTGCTGCCGCTGTG
>JAYVTD010000193.1:0-2721 GCA_043774765.1 Rhizobacter sp.
TCGCGGTCGGCGCGCGACAAACCCTTCACGCTCTCGAGCGGTTCGTCGCCGCGGCCGGCGATCTTCAGGTCGAGCACGCCGAAGAAGGATTGCAGCCCGTCTTCGAGCCGGCCCTGCTTGTACAGGGCCCAGCCGTGCATGTAGAGGGCGCGGTCTTGGAAGGGCGTGGGCGCGGCGCGCTGGATCAAGCTGGTGTAGGCCTGCTCCGATTTGGCGTACTGCGCGGTGTTGAACAGCAGCTCGCCGCGGCGAAACTGGGCCTCGTCGTGGAAGCTGGTTTGCGGGTAATTGGCGACGAGCTTGTCGAGCGTGGCCAGGGCCACTTCGAGTTGCCCGCCAAGCTCGTGCGCGCGCGCCAACTGGTACAGCACGCGGTCGTTGTTCGGATCGTTCGGGTAGGTCTTGAGGTAGTCCTGGTACTGCTTGATCGCGCCCTTGTAGTCGGGGTTGGTGCCGGCGTTGGCGCTCTGGTTGTCGGCGCTCTCCATCGCCAGGTCGCCCAGGCGGCGCTCGGCCTCGGCGCGCTGCGGTGCGCGCGGCGCCACATCGAGAAAACGCTTGTAGGCGGCCGCGGCCTGCTCGGGGCTGACGGCCACCACCTTGTCGGCCGTCGCCGTCGGCGGCGTGGGCACCGCGCGCGTGGCCAGGGTGGCCAGGGTCGGTTCGTTGTCGGGCGTACCCTGAGACTTGCTCGCACAGGCGCCGAGCATCACTGCCAGTGCGATCGGCGTGAACAGCGGTATGAACTCAGCGCGTCGCACGATCGGTGCTCCTGGCCACAGTGGCGCGGTCCATCAACTGCGCGATCTCGAAGCGCGCCTGCGTGGTGTAGGCCACCAGCCGGTCTTTCTGATTCACCAGCGCCGCTTCGGCGATCTGTTGCGCGACACCTTGCTGCTCGCTCTTGAGTGCGGTCACGCGCGGCAGCGTGGCGTCGAGCTGTTTGGCCAGCGCGTCGATGCGCGCGGCGAAGCGCTCGAAGCGCGCCGGCTCGTCGCGCTGCGCCTGGGCCAGCGCGGCTTCGCGCTGCGTGGCTTGCGCGAGTTGCTGGTCGATCTCGGTCATGGTTTTTTGTGTCGTCCAGCGGCGCGCGGGGTAAGCCTGTGCCAAGTCCCAGGCCAGCACGCCGGCGGTGAGGCGCACGCGTTCGGTCAGTGCGGCGATTTCGGGGTTGATGCTTTGGGTCTTGATGGCGGCCTGCAAACCTTCGACGCGGGCCAGCAGCGCGCGCTGGCTCGCGTCGCCGTAGGCCAGGCCATCGGCGTCGACCTCGGCGCGGGTCACGCCGCTGGCCAAGGCCTTGTGCCGTTGGCGCAGTTCGGCCAGCGCCGCGGCATCGGCCTGAGCGCCATCGCGAGTGGGTTGCAGGCGCGCCGCGTAGGCCTGGCGGCGGTGATCGAGCATGTCGCGGAACACGCCCAGCGTATCGCGCCACTGCTGCAGGTTGCCTTCGAGGAAACGCAGGTCGCGGAAATTCTTGAAGGCTTCCTGGAACGGGTGCTGCGCCAGCACCTGCGCCAGGTGCGCGGCGTGCGGCATCTCGGGCAGCTTGCGCAGGTTGCCGAACCAGCCCATCTCGTCGGCGGGGTTGCGGTCGAGCAGGCCGTCGATCAGCTTGCCGGCGCGGATCGCGGCGATCGACGCATCCAGGCGCTGGCCTTCGCCGTCGAATTCGCTGACCGCCTGCTCATAGAGTTTCAGCGAGGGTCCGAAGTCGCCCAGCTCGGCATGCGCGAAGGGCACGGCGATGCGCGCTTCGAGCACCGCCGGGTCGCTGGCGTCGCGGCTGGCGAGTTCGTTCCACGACACCAGCGCCTGCGCCGGTTGTTTCTGCGCCGAGTAGGCCCAACCGAAGCCGAGCAGGGCGGTGTTGGCGTGCACGCCGTTCAGGCGCACGCGCTCCAACAGGCGGCGGGCATCGTCGGCTCGCTGTTCCTTCAGCGCGGCCACACCGAGAGCGAGGTTGGCGCGGTCGCGCAGGCTGCGCTGTTCTTCGTTGTCGGCCGGGGCGCGGCCGATCTCGTCGAGCAGGGCGCTGCCGCGGGCGACGTCACCGCTCTTGACCAGGGCCACGCCGAGGTTGAAGCGGGTGAAGGGGCTGGGGTTCTTGCCCTCGGCCGTCATCGCGGCGAGCACGGTGGCCGCAGCGGCGTAGTCGCCGCGCGCCATCAACAGTTGCGCCTGCATCAGGCCACGCTCTTCGACCAGGGCCTTGGGCAACTTGCCTTCGATGCGCGCCAGCGCCGCTTCGGCCTGGGCATGGAAGCCGCGCTGGTAGCGGATCTTGGCCAGGTAGAACCAGGCCCGGTCGCGCACCGAAGGGGCGGCGCCTTTGTCGATCAGCGAGGCGAAAATATGCCCGGCCTCGCCGTGCACGCCGTACGACAGCAGCAGGCCGCCGCGCAGCACTTCGGCTTCGTCGCCCTGCGGCGCCAGGCGGTCGAAATGCTGCGAGGTCATCAGCCCGGTGATGGCGCTGAAATGCTTGTCCTGGAAAAAGTTGAACAGGGTGTCGCCATAGTGCAGGGCCTTGATCGGCTGGGCTTCGATCGAGGTGCTCATGCCTTTGGCCAGCGGCGGCTCGCCGTTTTCGTCGGACGTGAAGAACCCAGCCTGGGCCGGCCATGCGGCGGCCAGGGCTGCGGTGAGCAGCAGTGCGCGGGGATCGAGCAGCAAGCGTTGGCGCATCGCGTGGCTTACTGCCAAACTTTCACGTCGAAC
>JAYVTD010000194.1:0-3466 GCA_043774765.1 Rhizobacter sp.
GCGGCTGGCCGGCAGCGTCGGCCTTCGCGAACGCGATCAAAGTTTCGTGGCCGAGGCTCAGCATCTCGTAGCGGTCGGGGTTGAGCTGCAGCGGCTGCGACGGGTGGTGGTAGGCCATCAGCAGATCGCAGCTGCCTTCGGTCAGGTGCAGCACGGCGTCGTGCACGTTGAGCGCGATCAGGCGGCTCTTCATCGCGCCAAAACGCTTGCGCAAGTCCATCACCCAGTGCGGGAAGAAGGTGAAAGCGAGCGAATGCGGCACCGCGAACTCGATCATGTCGTGCCCGGCCGCCTTGTGGCCGCGCATCATGTTGCGCGTGGTCTGCAGCGAGCCGAGGATCTCGAGCGCCTGCGCGTGCAGCGTTTCGCCGGCGGGGGTAAGGCGGGTCGGGTACGACGAGCGGTCGACGAGGTCGATGCCGGCCCAGGCTTCGAGCGACTGGATGCGGCGCGAGAACGCCGGTTGCGTGACGTGCCGCAGTTGGGCCGAGCGCGAGAAGCTGCGCGTCTCGGCCAGGCTCACGAAGTCTTCAAGCCATTTGGTTTCCACGCGAGCCAGTGTAGCGACCCGCGCTGGGCCGCCGCTGCCCGCCGCAACGCTCTACAGACTCGCCGAGCGCACCGGCGTGCTGCCGAAGTGGCGCGCCAGCTCGTTGGCCAGACGCACGCGCACGGTCCTGTCGGCGGCATCGGCCTGGGTCCGCACGGGCATGTCGATCGTCAAGGCACTGCGGGCGCGGCGGTCGACCGCCGACACCCGGAACGTGACCTGCCCTTCAACGCCGCGGCAGGCCAGCGCGCCGCTCACGGGCGTGAGCACCATGAAGCGGTCAGCACCGAGCTCGACGCCACGTGCACGCAGGGCATTTTCAATATCGGCAGCAGCGCGGGCGCGCAGCGTGCTCAGCGCCGCCGCAGCCTCTTCGGCCGACGGGCCGGCACCGGCGCAGGCGTCGAAGCCGAAGCTCTGGTTCTCGACCCACACCAGCGGGTTGCTGGTCTCCGGCGCTGCGGCCACGGCGCCAGCGCAGGCGGCGGCCAGCGAGGCCAAGCTTGTCCAGCGGCTGAATTTTCTGGTGAGCTTCATCTCGTTCGCCTTTGTGAATCAATTGGTAACGAGACTCTAGGCAAGGAAGGTCGGCGCGAACGGCTTCGACCACGGCGGGCGTTGCCAACTTCACGGCCGGAATTCACGCGCCGCGCAACAGCCTTCGAAACCGCCTTCGATTCAGGCTGGCGCCAGCGCTTCACCCTCGTCGGCCGAGCTCAGCTGCAGTCGCCACATTTCGGCATAGCGCCCGTCCTGCTCCAGCAATTCGGCGTGCGAGCCGCGCTCGAGGATGCGCCCCTGCTCCATCACGAGGATCTGGTGCGCGTCGACGACAGTGGACAAACGGTGCGCGATCACCAGCGCCGTCTTGTTGCGCGCCGCGCTGCGCAGCTCTTCCTGGATCGCGCGCTCATTGGCCGAGTCGAGCGCCGACGTGGCTTCGTCGAAGATCAGTACCGGCGGGTTCTTCAGCAAGGTGCGCGCGATGGCCACGCGCTGTTTTTCGCCGCCCGAGAGTTTCAGGCCACGCTCACCGACCATCGTGTCGTAGCCCTTGGGCGTCGAGCTGATGAAGCCGTGGATGTGCGCCGCCTTCGCCGCGCCTTCCACTTCGGCACGCCCCGCGCCCGGCCGGCCATAGGCGATGTTGTATTCGACCGTGTCGTTGAACAGCACCGTGTCTTGCGGCACGATGCCGATCGACTGGCGCAGGCTCTGCTGCGTGATCTCGCGGATGTCTTGCCCGTCGATGCTGATGCGCCCGGCGTTCACGTCGTAGAAGCGGAACAGCAGCCGCGCCAGCGTGCTCTTGCCCGAGCCCGAAGGGCCGACCACGGCGACCGTCTTGCCAGCCGGAATCTCGAAGCTGATGTCGTGCAGGATGGTGCGGTCGGCGTCGTAACCGAAGCGCACGCGCTCGAAGCGCACCACGCCGCCAGCATGTTGCAAGGGCTTGGCGCCGGGCGCGTCGGCGATCTCGCGGTTCTGGCCGAGCAGCGCGAACATCTTTTCCATGTCGATCATCGACTGCTTGATCTCGCGGTAGATCACGCCGAGAAAATTGAGCGGCACGTAGAGCTGGATCATCAGCGCGTTGACGAGCACCAGGTCGCCGAGCGTCATCGTGCCCGCCACCACGCCCACCGTGGCGCGCCACACCAGCAGCGTGACGGCGCTGGCGATGATCAGGCTCTGGCCGAGGTTGAGCACCGACAGCGAGGTCTGCGACTTGATCGACACCCGCTCCAGCCGCTGCAGGTTCTCGTCGTAGCGGCCCTGTTCGAACTTCTCGTTCGAGAAGTACTTGACGGTCTCGTAGTTGATGAGCGCGTCGACCGCGCGGGTGTTGGCCTTCGAGTCCTGCTCGTTCATCGCGCGCCGGAAGTGCGTGCGCCACTCGGTCACCGTGACCGTGAACGTGATGTAGAGCACCAGCGTGCCGAAGGTGATGGCGGCGAACCAGCCGTCGAACTTGGCCGAGAGCAGGCTGATCACGAGCGTGATCTCGACCAGGGTCGGCAGGATGTTGTAAATCGTGTAGTTCAGCAGCGACTGGATCGAACGCGAACCGCGCTCCAGGTCGCGCGACACACCGCCGGTCTGGCGCTCGAGGTGAAAGCGCAGGCTGAGCGCCAGCAGGTGCTCAAAGGCTTCCAGCGACACCCGCCGCGCGATCCGCGCCGCCACCGGGTAGAAAAGGAACTCGCGCAGTTCGGTGAAGAGCGTGATCGACAGGCGCAGCGCGCCGTACGCGAACAGCAACGCCACCGGCACCACCAGCGCGGTGCGCGGGTCACCGGGCTTCAGGTCGAGCGCATCGACGAGCTGCTTGAGCACCAGCGGCACGCCGACGTTGGCGAGCTTGGCCGCGACCAGAAACGACAAGGCGACCAGCACCCGCCAGCGCCATTGCCACACATAGGGCAGCAGTTTGCTGAGCGTCGACCAGTCGGAGCGGGGGGCACTTGCCGCGGCATCGGGCGAAGGGGGGGCGGCAAGGGTGGCTGGGCGCATCGGCAAAGAGTGAAAGAATCGGGCGGTGATCAAAAGCAGGTGAAGCATATGCCCGAAGTTTCAAGTGCGCCCGCGCCGGGCACCGACGGTCATTCACTGTCGCCGCTTCAATTGCCCGGCGACCGCCAGCTCGTGATGCGCGTGATGCCGATGCCGGCCGACACCAACGGCAACGGCGACATCTTCGGCGGCTGGATCATGGCGCAGGTCGACATTGCCGGCGGCGTATTGCCCTCGCGCATCGCCAAGGGCCGCATCGTCACCGTGGCGGTGAATCAGTTCATCTTCAAACAACCGGTCTCGATCGGCGACCTGCTGAGCTTCTATGCCAAGGTCGAGCGCATCGGCAAGACCTCGGTCACCGTCAACGTCGAGGTCTACGCCGAGCGCGACCCAGCCAAC
>JAYVTD010000195.1:0-4442 GCA_043774765.1 Rhizobacter sp.
ACTGGCCGGTCTTTTCAGCGAGATAGAGAAGGATCGCGTTGCTGTCGAAGATGACCGCATCGCCATCGACAAGGGCTGGTGTCTTTGCATTCGGGTTGATCGAGGTGAAGGCTGGCAGGTGCTGTTCGCCCTTGCGCGTGTCGATCGGCACGAGTTCGTACTCGAGACCGGCTTCCTCGAGGAAAAGCGCCACTTTGGCGGGGCTCGGCGAGGGGTGATAGTAGAGTTTCATCGTGGCGGCGTTTGGTCGAAGGGAGACGATTGTGAAGCCGCCCACGCTTTTGGACTGCGGGCCTCAACTCCCTTCAATTTGAAACGTCGTCATGAGGCTTTTTGCGAGCCTCAAACAGCCCGTCGCGGCTTGCAGGCACAGGTGGCTGCCTGGGCAATCTGCTGTCTACCAGTGCCAGCGAGGCCGCGGCCAACGGCGGCGTCGTGGTCGGCCAGGTGGTGAGCACGACGCAAAAAATCACCGCCAGCTCCAAGAAGATCAGCGACATCTTCGACGGCATCGCCTCACAGACCAATATCCTGGCGCTCAACGCAGCGGTCGAAGCCACGCGTGCCGGCGAGCAGGGCCGCAGCTTCGAGGTGGTGGCCTCGGAACTGCGCAGCCCGGCGCGACCCCGGCAGCGCAGTCCCGCGCCTTGGCGCACAGACACGCCACGAAACGTATGTCCCCTGTCGAGCCCGGTCTGCGCCTGTTAGGCTCGTTTCCTTCCTGATCGCCGCCCGGCGGCGCAACCCGACACGCACCCTTCTTCGCGCTTGGCCACCCGAAACTTCCACACCCTGCACTGGACCCTGGCGTCCGGGCTGACCGTGATCGCCTACGCGCTTGCAGGCAAGGCGGCTTTGTTGCTGGCCGTGCCACCGGGGTTTGCCTCGCCGCTGTACCCGGCCGCGGGCGTGGCCCTTGGCGCCTTGCTGATCTTCGGCCAACGTGCGCTGCCCGGCATCGCGCTCGGCGCGCTGTACGTGAACCTGTCGATCCTCAGCAGCCTGCAAAGCCTGACCGTCACTTCCCTGCTGATGCCGGCGGTCATCGCAGTCGGTGCTTCGTTGCAGGCCTGGGTGGGCGACACGCTGATCAAGCGCTTCGTGCGCCAGCCGCTCGAACTGGCCGAGCCAAGCGAGGTGCTGGTCTTCCTGGGCGCAGCCATCGTGTCGTGCCTGGTGAGCCCGACGGTGGCGAACCTTGCACTCTGGCTGTCGGGTACTGTGCCGGCGGCCGCCGTGCCCTTCAGCGCCGCCACCTGGTGGATCGGCGATGTGCTGGGCGTGTTGATCGTCACGCCGATCCTGCTCACCTTGCTCGGCCGCCCCCGGGCCGCCTGGGCACCGCGGCGCCTGAGCGTAGGCCTGTCGCTCGCGCTGGTGATGGCGCTGCTGGCGCTGGGCATCATGCAAGTCGCGCGCTGGAACAACGAACGGGTGCAGTCGGCCTTTGATCGCGACGCGACCGGCGCGTTCGCGGCGATGCGCGCCCAGTTGCACGAGCCGCTGCAGGCGCTCGAGGCGCTGCACAGCGTGTTCGTCGCCTCCGACGACGTCTCGCCCGAAGAAATGCGGCTGGCCACACGCGCCTGGCTGGCGCCGCGCACGCTGCAGGCGCTCGGCTGGAGCGAACGCCTGCGCCGCGAGGACGTGCCGGCGTTCGAAACCCGCGCGCGCAGCGAAGGCTCGAAGGGCTTCTCGGTGTTCGATCGCAGCGACGCGGGGGTGCAGGCCACACCCACCAACGAATTGCTCGTGATCCGCTACATCGAGCCGCCCGCGGGCAACGCCGCTGCGCTCGGCGTGAACGTGCTGTCGATCAGCGCCGCGCGCGCCGCCGTCGAGAAGGCGCGCCAGACCGCTTTACCCGCCGCCACGGCCGGCTTTCGCCTGACGCAGCAGCTCGAAGGCGAGAACCAGATCGGCATCGTGATCTACAAGGCGCTCTATGCGCCGCGCACGCCGACCGAAGCGCAGCGCGCCACAACCCTGCGCGGCGTGGTGTTCGTGACGTTGCGCATGGACGACCAGCTGGGTGGCCTGCTGCCGCGCATCCCGGCGTACCTGAAGCTGTGCATCGTCGACAACAGCGCGGGCCAGGCGCGCCGCCGGCTCGCCGGCCCCGCCAGCTGCGAGGCGTCGACCCCTTTGATGCTCGAGGTTCAGCCGCTGCGGTACGCGGGCCGCGACTGGGAGCTGCGCGTCTACGCCGAGCCGGGTGCTCTGCCCGACGCGCACGGGGGCGACGTGTGGCTGTTCGCGCTCGCAGGGCTGTTGTCCACGGCCATGCTCGCCGGCTTTCTGCTGACGCTGACGGGGCGCGCACAGCGCGTCGAAACCGCGGTGCGCGAGCGCACCGCCGCGCTGCAGGCCGAGATGCGCGAACGCGAAGATGCCGAAGCGGCGCTGCGCGAAAGCGAGCAGCGCTTTCGCAACATCCTCAACAACGTGCCGATCGGCGTGGTCTACACCGACCTGAACGGCCAGATCATCCAGGCCAACCCGCGCTTCTGCGAACTCACCGGCTACGAGGAACACGAGCTGCTCGCGTTGCGCCCGCCCGACTACACCCTGACCGACGACTTGGCGCAGGACACCAGCCTGACGGCGCAACTGGTGCGCGGCGAGATCCCGATGTATCGCCGCCACAAGCGCTACATCGCCAAGGGCGGCGGCACGGTGTGGGTGCAGGCCACGGTGTCGCTGCTGCGCGATGCGCAGGGCCAGCCGCTGCACATCGTCGGCGTGGCCGAAGACATCACCGAACACCTGAAGCTCGAAGATGCCGAGCGCGCGCGCGAAGCGGCCGAGGCCTCGAACCGTGCCAAGAGCGAGTTCCTGTCGCGCATGAGCCACGAACTGCGCACGCCGCTGAACGCGATGCTGGGGTTTGCGCAGCTGCTCGAACTCGACCAGCGCCAGCCGTTGAGCGCCAGCCAGCAGCCCTGGGTGAGCCAGATCCAGCAGGCCGGCTGGCACCTGCTGGAGATGATCAACGACGTGCTCGACCTGTCGCGCATCGAGTCGGGCAACCTGCGACTGCACACCGAAACGCTGAACCTGGCTGAGCTGCTGTCGGCGAGCGTGGCGATGGTCGAAGGCGAAGCGAAACTGCGCCGCATCCTGATCATCCAGGAGCTCGGCGAAGGCACGGCGACCGTGCTCGGCGACTCGACCCGCGTGAAGCAGATCCTGACCAACCTGCTGAGCAACGCCGTGAAGTACAACCTTGAGGCCGGGCGCATCCACATCGCGAGCCGGGTGAGCGAGCACGACGCGGTGGAGATCGCCGTCACCGACACCGGCCTGGGCATGACAGCCCAGCAGCTCGGCGAGCTGTTCCAGCCCTTCAACCGGCTCGGCCGCGAACACTCGGCGCAACAAGGCACCGGCATCGGCCTGGTCATCAGCCAGCGCCTGGCCGAGCTGATGGGCGGCTCGCTGAAAGCACGCAGCATCGCCGGCAAGGGCTCGTCTTTTCTGCTCACGCTGCCGAGCTCGGCCGACCCCGATTCCGTGCGCGCGGAGTTTGAGGACACCCCACTGCCAGCCGCCGAATACCACCGCCGCATCGTGCATTACGTGGAAGACAACGAGACCAATGTCGAAGTGATGCGCGGCATCCTCGCGCAGCGCTCGCAAGTGCAGCTTGAGGTGTCGATCAATGGCCGCGGCGGGCTGGCGGCGATTCGGGCGCAGCGGCCCGACCTGATCCTGCTCGACATGCACCTGCCCGACATCAGCGGCATGGAACTGCTGCGCGAACTGAAAGCCGATGCAAGCACCGCGGCGATTCCGGTGGTGGTGGTGTCGGCCGACGCGCTGGCGCAGCAGATCGACGCCGCTTTCCAGGCCGGCTGCGCGCACTACCTGACCAAGCCGGTCAGCGTGAACGAGTTGCTGGCGGTGATAGACGACCTGCTGGAGCGCATCGAAACCGGCTTTGGCTGACGGAGTTCCTGAGCTGACGGGTTGAAATTGTTAGTACTTGCAAACCTGAAAGTCACCGACAGAGCTCATTTGTGAATGGTTTCTCAAAGACATCAGGGTAATCGCGAATATCAATCAGCACTCCGCTCGGTCGAGTGCTAATATTTGCGGAACCCAAAGGAGATCGGCTTGTCTGATATGTCCATGAACACCTCCACCGCTTCTGCATTGACCGTCCGCGACCCGTGGGCCCTGGTGCCTTCGCTCGGGAATCTGGACGCCTACATTTCGGCCGCCAACCGCGTGCCCTTGCTGACGCACGAAGAAGAGATCGCGTTTGCCACCCGCCTGCGCGCGAGCGGCGACATCGACGCGGCCGGAAAGCTGGTGCTCTCGCACCTGCGCCTCGTGGTCTCGATCTCGCGCAAGTACCTCGGCTACGGCCTGCCGCACGGCGACCTGATTCAGGAAGGCAACATCGGCCTGATGAAGGCCGTGAAACGTTTCGACCCCGA
>JAYVTD010000196.1:0-5358 GCA_043774765.1 Rhizobacter sp.
GACGCAGGCGGCCAAGGAGGCCGGCAACATGGTCGACCTCGACAGCAACCCGACCAAGCTGATCGAGGTGGTCGAGATCGGCAAGCAGATGCTGATGACACGCGGCTCGCTCACCACGTTCTCGATCGCCAACGACGTGGCCAAGTACTTCGCGATCATCCCGGCCGCGTTCGCCACCACCTACCCACAGCTCAATGCGCTGAACGTGATGGGCCTGGCTTCGCCTTCGTCGGCGATTCTCGCGGCTGTCATCTTCAACGCGCTGGTGATCGTGGTGCTGATCCCGCTCGCGTTGCGCGGCGTGGCCTACCGCGCGCTTGGCGCGGCGGCGCTGCTGCGCCGCAACGCGCTCATCTACGGGCTGGGCGGGTTGATCGTGCCTTTTGTGGGCATCAAGATCATCGACTTGCTGCTCGTGCTGTTGCACCTGACTTGAGGAGACCTGCCATGAACCCCGTGATGCAAACTCTGCGCCCCGCAATATCCGTCTTCGCGCTGCTAACCGGGCTCACCGGCGTGGCTTACCCGCTGCTCGTGACCGGCATCGCGCAGGTCGCGTTCCCGCACGCCGCCAACGGCTCGCTGTTGAACGTCGACGGCAAGGCGATCGGCTCGGCGCTGATTGGCCAGTCGTTCAGCGCGCCCAAGTACTTCTGGGGCAGGCCGTCAGCCACGTCGCCGATGCCGAACAACGGTGTGGCCTCGGGTGGTTCGAACCTGGGCGCCAACAACCCGGCTCTGCTCGATGCGGTGAAAGACCGCGTGGCCGCGTTGCGCAGCGCCGACCCCGGCAACACGCAGCCGGTGCCGGTCGACCTGGTCACCGCTTCGGGCAGCGGCCTCGACCCCGAGATCAGCCTGGCCGCCGCGCTGTACCAGGCACCACGGGTGGCCCGCGCGCGTGGCATCGGCACGGCGGCGGTCCGTTCGGTGATTGACGCCCAAGCCGCGCTGCCATGGCTCGGCGTGATCGGCGAGCCGCGTGTCAACGTGCTGCAACTCAACCTCGCACTCGACGGCAAAACGGTCGACGCCAGCCGATAGACTGGGCCCATGACCGACGAGCGCCCCGACCCCGACGAGCTGCTCGCGCGCACCCAGGCGGCCGAGCAACGCGCCGCGCGTGGCAAGCTGAAGATCTTCTTCGGCGCATCGGCCGGCGTCGGCAAGACTTACGCGATGCTGAAGGCCGCGCAGCGCCTGAGCGAGCAGCACATCGATGTGGTCGTCGGCATCGTCGAGACCCACGGCCGCGGCGAAACCGCCGAGCAGCTGCTCGGGCTGGAACAGATGCCGCTGCGCCAGGTGCCACTCAAGGGCCGCATGTTGGCCGAGTTCGACCTCGATGCTGCGCTTGTCCGTCACCCCGCGGTGCTGCTGGTCGACGAACTCGCCCACAGCAACGCGGCAGGCTCGCGCCACCCGAAACGCTGGCAAGACATCGACGAACTGCTCGCCGCCGGCATCGACGTGATCAGCACAGTCAACGTGCAACACCTCGAGAGCCTGAACGACGTGGTGGGCGGCATCACCGGCATCCGGGTGCATGAGACCGTGCCCGACCACGTGTTCGATGAGGCCGAGGAAGTGGTGCTCGTCGACCTGCCGACCGACGACCTTTTGCGACGCCTGAAAGAAGGCAAGGTCTACCTGCCGGAACAGGCCGAGCGCGCGGTGCAGAACTTCTTCCGCAAGGGCAACCTGATGGCCTTGCGCGAGCTCGCCTTGCGCCGCACCGCCGACCGCGTCGACGACGAAGCGCGCAGCTACCGGCGCGAACAAGGCGGCGGCGAAAAGCGCCAGCCGGGCGATGATTCCGATGCCTTGCTCGTGTGCGTGGGGCCGCAGCCCGGTGCCGAGAAGATGGTGCGCACCGCCAGCCGCCGAGCGGCGCGCAGCGGCGCGCCGTGGCACGCGGTGTACGTCGAGACGCACGAGCTGCAAGGCCTGCCCGAAGCGCGGCGCCGCGGCATTCTGCGCACCCTCAAGCTCGCGGAGTCGTTGGGTGCCACGACCGCCACGCTCAGCGGGCAAAGTGCCGCGCATGTCACTGTCGCGTATGCGCGCGAACACCAGCTCGGCACCATCGTGGCGACGCGGCCGGCCGCCACACCGCGCTGGCGCCGGCTGTGGCGCAGCAGCTTCAGCGAGCAGGTGAGCGCGCTGTCTCCGGAGATCGAGCTGATGCTGCTTGCCCCCGCCGGCGAGGCCCGCAGCACGGCCGCCCGCCCGGCCGCGCCGGTCGATCAGATCGAGCGCCCGAGCCGATGGCCGGGTTACGCCTGGGCGCTGGTCTCGTGTGCTGCCGTCACCGCGCTGGCCACACCTTTGCTGCAGTACTTCGATGCCGCCAACATCGTGATGCTGTTCCTGCTGGCCGTGGTGCTGGTCGCGGTGAAGTTCGGCCGCCGACCTGCGCTTGCTTCGGCCGTATTGAACGTGCTCGCTTTCGACTTCTTCTTCGTGCAGCCTCGTTTCTCTTTCGCGGTTCATGACGTGCAGTACCTGCTGACCTTCGGCGTGATGATGGCTGTCGGCCTGGTCGTCGGCCAGCTCACCGCATCGCTGCGTTACCAGGCGCGCGTGGCGCGCTATCGCGAAGAGCGCGCGCGCAGCCTGTTCGAGATGGCGCGCGAACTCGGCAAGGCGCTGGTACTGGAGCAGGTGGCCGAGATCGGCGACCGCGCGATCGAATCGGCGTTTCGCGCCAAGGCCTGCGTGCTCTTGCCCGATGCGAACGAACGACTCGTGATCGCCTCCGAAGGTGTCGGCGAAACACCAGCCGTGGACCTCGGCCTCGCACAGTGGGCCTTCGACCACGCCGAAGCCGCCGGCAGCGGCACCGACACTTTGCCCGGCAGCGCACTGCTCTACGTGCCGCTGAACGCGCCGATGCGCACCCGCGGCGTCATTGCCGTGGAAGCCGCCAACCCGCGCCTGCTGATGATCCCCGAGCAGCGCCAGTTGCTCGACACCTTCGCAGCGCTCGTCGCGATTGCGATCGAACGGGTGCACTTCGTGACCGTGGCGCAGGAGACGCTGGTCTCGATGGAATCGGAGCGTTTGCGCAACTCGCTGCTCGCCGCGCTGTCGCACGATTTGCGCACGCCGCTGACGGCCCTGGTCGGCGCCTCGGAAACGCTGTCGCTGGCGCTGGCGCGCGAGGGCTCGGCACGCGCGGGTGATGCACGCAGCATCGCCGAACAAGGTTTGCGCACCGCGCAGCTCGTCAACAACCTGCTCGACATGGCGCGGCTGCAGGCTGGTGCGGTGGCGCTGCGGCACGACTGGCAGTCACTTGAGGAACTGGCGGGCAGCGCGCTGCGCTCGGTCGAGTCGGCGCTCGCCGCGCACCCGGTTCATGTGCATCTGCCCGACGACCTGCCGCTGCTGTACGGCGACGGTGTCTTGCTCGAACGGCTGCTGGCGAACCTGTTCGAGAACGCCGCGAAGTACACCCCGGCCGGCACGCCGATCACGCTGAGCGCTCGCCACGAAGGTGCGCAGATGGTCGTCGAGGTCAGCGACGAAGGCCCGGGGTTTCCGCCCGGTGACACTGAAGTGCTGTTCGAAAAGTTCGCGCGCGGCAACAAGGAGTCGCGCACGCCGGGCGTGGGCCTGGGCCTGGCGATCTGCCGTGCCATCGTGCAAGCGCACGGCGGCACGATCAGCGCCAGCAACCGTGTACCACCGCAGCACGGTGCGGTGTTGCGCTGGACGCTGCCATTCAAGCAGGCGCCCGCCGTGCCCGAAAGCGACGAGCCATCGCTGCCGCCATCACAATGACGTCGATGGACAACCCGGCCCGCATCCTTGTCGTCGAGGACGACCCGCTGATCCTTCGTTTCGTGCGCCAGGCGCTCGAAGGCGAAGGCCACCAGGTCTTCGACACCGACACACTCAAGCGCGGCCTGATCGAAGCCGGCACACGCCGGCCCGACCTGCTGATTCTCGATCTCGGCCTGCCCGATGGCGACGGTGTGAACCTGCTGCGTGACCTGCGCGGCTGGAGCCAACTGCCGGTGATCGTGCTGTCGGCGCGCAGTGCCGAGGCCGACAAGATCGAAGCGCTCGATGCCGGCGCCGACGACTACCTCGTCAAGCCGTTTTCAGTGGGTGAATTGCTGGCCAGGGTGCGCGCTGCCTTGCGCCGCCGCGACCAGGCCGGCACGCAGGCTACGAGCGCGCTCGCCTTCGGCGACTGCGAGATCGACCTCGTGCGCCGCCTGGTGCGCCGCAACGGCAAACACGTGCACCTGACGCCGGTGGAATACAAACTCGCCGCTGCGTTGATCAGCCGCGAAGGCCAGATGCTGACACACCGGCAACTGCTGCGCGAAGTGTGGGGCCCGGCGAGCGTGGAACACAACCACTACCTGCGCATCTACCTCGGCCACCTGCGCCGCAAGCTCGAAGCCAACCCGGCGCGGCCAGCACACTTTCTGACCGAAACGGGCGTGGGGTACCGCTTCGTGGCGCAGCCCACCAACAACGCTCAGTGATTTTCCTTGGCGTGGTTGATCGTGTACTTCGGTATCTCGATCGTCACGTCCTGCTGCGCCAGGATCGCCTGGCACGACAGGCGCGACTGCGGCTCCAGGCCCCAGGCGCGGTCGAGCAGGTCTTCTTCGCTTTCGTTGATCTCGCCCAGCGAACTCAAACCTTCGCGCACGATCACGTGGCAGGTGGTGCAGGCACAGCTCAGCTCGCAGGCGTGTTCGATGTTGATGTGGTGTTCGAGCAGCGCTTCGCAGATCGAGGTGCCGGCCGGCGCGCTGATTTGCGCGCCGGTGGGGCAGTACTCGGCGTGCGGAAGAATCTTGATGATGGGCATGGGTTCGGGCTCGGGTTCAGACGTCTTCGACGCGACGGCCCGCCAGCGCGAGGCGAATGCTGCGGTTCATGCGCTCCGCCGCGAAGGCTTCGGTGCCTTTGGCGAGCGCTTCCACGGCAGCGTCGATCTGGTGGTGGTCGCTGCTCTCGCGGCTGGCCTGCAACGACACGAGCAACTCGGCGACTTGCGCCTGCTCAGTCGGCGCCAGCAAGTCGCCATCGGCGGCCAGCGCCGCGCGCGTGGCCAGCAGCATGCGCTCGGCTTCGACACGCGACTCGCGCAAGCTGCGCTCGACCATGTCTTGCTCGGCGGTGCTGAAACTCTCGGTCAGCATGCGCGCGATCTCGTCGTCGCTCAGGCCGTAACTCGGCTTCACTTTGATGGCGGCTTCGACGCCCGAGGTCTCTTCGCGCGCCGTGACATTGAGCAAGCCGTCGGCATCAACCTGGAAACTCACACGCACGCGCGCCGCGCCCGCCACCATCGGCGGAATGCCACGCAGCTCGAAACGCGCCAGCGAGCGG
>JAYVTD010000197.1:0-3936 GCA_043774765.1 Rhizobacter sp.
CGACGAGCCCACCAACCACCTCGACCTCGACTCGATTGCGTGGCTCGAAGAGCTGTTGCGTGGCTTCAAGGGCAGCGTGATGCTGATCACCCACGACCGCGCGTTCCTCGACGCTGTGACCACCCGCATCATCGAACTCGACCGCGGCATCATCCGCAGCTACCCGGGCAACTTCAGCGCCTACGAGCGATTGAAGGAAGATCAGCTTTCGTCCGACGCGCTGGCCAACGCACGCGCCGACAAGCTGCTGGCGCAGGAAGAGGTCTGGATCCGCAGGGGCGTGGAAGCGCGCCGCACTCGCAGCGTGGCGCGCATCCAGCGCCTGGAAGTGCTGCGCGACCAGCGCCAGAAGCGCCGCGATTCGTTGGGCCAGGTGCGGCTCGAAGTCGACACCGGGGCGCCCAGCGGCAAGATCGTCGCTGAGCTGCGCGACGTGACGATGGAATTCGGCGATCGCGACATGCCCAAGCTGATCGTCAAGGATTTCAGCGCCACGATCCTGCGCGGCGACAAGGTCGGCCTGATCGGCCCGAACGGTGCCGGCAAGACAACGCTGCTCAAGCTCATTCTTGGCGAGCTGCAGCCCACCGGCGGCAAGATCCGCCAGGGCAGCAAGCTCGAAGTGGCCTACTTCGACCAGATGCGCAGCACGCTGAACCTCGACGCGACGCTGGCCGACACGATCAGCCCGGGCAGCGAGTGGGTCGAGTTCGCCGGCCAGCGCAAGCACGTGATGAGCTACCTGAACGACTTCCTGTTCTCGCCCGAGCGTGCCAACTCGCCGGTGCGCACGCTCAGCGGCGGCGAGCGCAACCGCGTGCTGCTGGCACGCCTCTTTGCATTGCCGGCCAACGTGCTGGTGCTCGACGAGCCGACCAACGACCTCGACATCGACACGCTCGAGCTGCTCGAAGAACTGCTGCAGGCGTACAAAGGCACGGTCTTCCTCGTCAGCCACGACCGGCGCTTTCTCGACAACGTGGTCACCAGCACGATCGTCTGGGAAGGGGATGAAGCGCCGGGTCAATGGCGCGAATACGAAGGCGGCTACGAAGACTGGAAGATTCAGCGCGACCGCACCAGGCTGCTGCGCGAGCAGGCCGCGCGTGCGGCCGGCAAGTCGAAAGACACTCCGCCTGCCGCGAAGGCTGCCGTGATCGCCACCGTGGCTGCCGTCAAACCGCGCAAGCTCAGCTACAAGGAGCAGCGCGAACTCGATGAGCTGCCCAAGCGCATCGAAACGCTTGAAACCGAGCAGAAGGAGTTGGCCACGTTCCTGACCCAGCCCGAGTCGTATGCGAAGGAAGCCGAGCGTGCGATGAAGGCGCAGGCGCGTGTTGCTGCGATCGACGACGAGCTGCTGGCCGCGATGGAACGCTGGGAAGCGCTCGGCGCACGCTGAAAGAGATTTCGGCTACAGCCCGCCGAACCAGCTGTCGCGCACCGCAGCCGGGTGCGAGCGGCTGACGATCAGGCCGGCCTGCAGGTACAGCGCATTCAGCAGGCGCGCGGCGCGCTCTTTGTCGAGCGCCGGCCACGAGGCAATTTCCTGGAGGTTGGCGGCCTGCGGGCGCAGCCGCTCGATCGCGGCCTTCACCACACCGCTGGCCGGCAAGGCGGCGATGTCGAGCCCCGGCGAAACACGGTAGACCGCGGGCCCGGCGATCTCGGGCAGCAGCTCGCGGCGCGGGCCGCGCATCGCCATTTCCCAGAGCAGCGGCGCCAACGGGTGGTGCGACTGCATGTCGCCGACGAGCGCAGTTTCGGGGTCGCCGGGCGGGCGCAGCAGCGCCGGCTCGACGTGCATCACACGCAGGTCCATCAGGTGGCGCTCGATCAGCTCGTTCAGGTCCATCGGGCAATGAACCACCCGCTCCTGCGGGAACACGGTCAGCGGCACGACCTTCTCTCCGCACTTGAGGTGAATGGTCACCCGCTTGGCATGCCTGACGCAGGCTGCGAGAACCTCCATCGCTTCGGAGCCGCCATCGTGCTCGAAACGCGAGAGGTCGGCGCGCAGCGACGGGCTCAGCTGCGAGATTCGCGAGATCCGCGGCCCCGTGCCGAGGCGCCTGTTCTCGGCGCCCAGCTCGTCGAGGTAGCGCCTGAACGCGCTCGCGCGCAGCAACTCCGGCTCGCCGAAGGGGATGGTGGAATCGAACAACTCGCCATTCATGTCGGTCGCATTCTGACCTGTGCCGGCTGGTAACGCGACCCCATGATCGGATCGGCGGCCCGCCAGCCTGACGAACGGTTCACAGCCCGGCCCGCGCCCGGTCCAGGGCGCGCCAGAAGCGCGCGTCCTGGCTGGTCGCGAAGTTGATCCGCATCAGCGTCGTCGGCCGGTGCGTGGCGTGGAACAGCGCGCCGGGAGCGATCAGCCAGTCGTCGAGCATCAGCTGCGCCAGCCGTTCGGTGTCCACGCCCACGTCGACCCAGCCGAACAGGCCGTGCGGCGGGGCCTGGAAGCGGCAGCCGTGCGCTTCGGCCAGCTTCACGGTGCGGGCCCGCGCGGCGGCCAGCCGCTGCATCACCCGCTCGGTGTGGCGCCGCAGCAGGCCTTGTTCCAGGCAGTAGGCCAGCGCCTGCTCGGTGATGCCGGGGGTGGTCAGCGTGGTCAGCAGCTTGGTGTCGACCAGCCGGTCGACCAGCGCGAGCGGCGCGGCCATGAAACCGACGCGCCAGTTCGGCACCAGGATCTTCGAGAAGCCTGAGATATAGACCGTGCGCTCCAGCGCGTCGAGCGCGGCCAGGCGTGGCAGGTGCGCAGGTGCGAGGTGGGCGTAGGTGTCGTCTTCGACGATCTGCAGGTCGTGCGACTTGGCGAGTTCGAGTACGCGGTGGGCCGACTGCAGCGACAGCGACGCGCCGGTCGGGTTGTGAAGCACCGACACCGTGACGTACAGGCGCGGCCGCTGTGCCGGTTTCTGCGCTTCGATCAGGCGCCGCATCACGGCCAGGTCGGGCCCGTCCGGGCCGCGCGGCACTGGCAGCACACGCATGCCGAGCGCAGCCAGCCGCGCGTATTCGACCGACCAGCCGGGCTCGTCGACCAGCACGCTGTCGCCCGCGCGCAGCAGCGTGCGCGTGACCACGTCGAGCGCCTGAGTGGCGCCCACGGTCGTGACGATCTGCTGCGCCGACGCGCTCACGCCGTGGTCGGCGAGCTTGCTGGCCAGCGCCTCGCGCAGCCGCAGTTCGCCGGCCGGGTCGCCGTATTGCAAAGACATGGCGCCGAGCTGCGCACCGCGAGTGACGTTGCGCAAGGCCGTGGCCAGCATCGGCAGGTCGAGCCAGTCGGCCGGCAAGGTGCCCAGCCCCGGCATCGAACGCCCGCCCGGCGGCTGGAACATGCCGCGGATCAGCGCGGTGGCGCTGACCGGCAGCGGGTGGCTGAAGCTGCGCTCGGCGGCGCTCTCGCGGTGGTCAGGCGCGCGTGCCGGAGTGGTCTCGCGCACAAAGAAGCCGCGCTGCTTGCGCGCTTCGACCAGGCCGAGCGCCAGCAACTGGTCGTACGCCGCCACCACCGTGTGCGGGCTCACCGCGTGGCGGCGCGCGCACTCGCGCACCGAGGGCAGCCGCGCGCCCGGCGCCAGCAGGCGCTGGCGGATGCGCTCGGCGAAGCGCCCGGAGAGCTGCTCGGTCAACGAGGTGTCGGCCTCGCGGGTCAGCGGAGTCAGGGCGTCGGGAGTGGTCGAGTCCAGCATGGGGCTGTGTGTCGTTGTGCCGGTGAACAGACCGGTACAGATTCTGATGTGCGCACGCAAAGTGTACTGTCTCTGTGCTGGTCGTGGCCGTAGACTGCGCGCCATGCCCCGCCTTCACCATGCTCGATCGCCACGCGCCCGGAACGGAGTGCCGCGATGAACACGCACAGCGCCGACGAAACCCGTGGCCTGTGGCTGGGCCTGCTCGGCGTGACCATCTTCGCGATGA
>JAYVTD010000198.1:0-4660 GCA_043774765.1 Rhizobacter sp.
CGCCGCCTGGCGCGCTTCTTCCGCACCGGCCACACGCCGGGGCCCATGAGCGTGCCGAAAGAAGAGCGCAACCCGAACTTCCCGTTCACGCTCGACTTGCGAAGGGCCTCTGCATAAACGCCCGAGGGGCCTGAACTTGGGAGGCGCGCAGCAACACTCGCTGTGACAAACTCGCTGATCGACCACCCCGCCGCCCATGTTCCGATCCCTGCTGTCAGGTTATTCAGCGCTCGAAGGACGCTACGACGAGCTGCTCGCCGCGCCCGGCACGCCGCGCCCGCACTGGGAGGCCTTTCTTCGTTCACTCGCCGACCGCGAGGGCCCGCAGGTCGGTGACACGCTCTCGCTGATGGAGCGCGAGATCCGTGAAAACGGCATCACCTACAACGTCTACGCCGACCCGAAAGGCGCCGACCGGCCCTGGGAAGTCGACCCGCTGCCGCTGCTGCTGTCGGCCGCCGAATGGGAAGAGATCGAAACCGGCATCGCGCAGCGCGCCGACCTGCTCAACCGCGTGCTCGGCGACATCTATGGCCCGCAGACTCTGCTGCGCTCCGGCGCCATTCCACCGTCGGTGATCTTCGGCCACAGCGGCTTCCTGCACCCGGTGCAGGGTGTGCACCCGCCCGGTGGCATGCACCTGTTCCAGTACGCCGCCGACCTGGCGCGCTCGCCCGACGGCCACTGGTGGGTCGTCAACGACCGCACGCAGGCGCCCTCGGGGGCGGGCTACGCGCTCGAAAACCGGCTGGTCGTCTCGCGTGTGTTCCCGCAAATGTTCCGCGACCTGAACGTGCAGCACCTCGCTTCGTTCTTCGGCGCGCTGCGCGAATCGATGCTGCGCTGGGCACCGAAGGGCGACGGGCCGCCGCTGGTCGTGTTGCTCACGCCAGGCCCGTACAACGAAACCTATTTCGAGCACGCGCTGCTGGCGCGTTACCTCGGTTTTCCGCTGGTCGAAGGCAGCGACCTCACGGTGCGCAACGGCTGCGTGTGGATGAAAACCGTCGACGGGCTGAAGCGTGTGCACGCGATCCTGCGCCGGCAAGACGACGACTACTGCGACCCGCTCGAATTGCGCTCCGACTCCGCCCTTGGCGTGGCCGGCCTGACCGACTGCGCACGCCGTGGCAGCGTCTTGCTCGGCAACGCGCTCGGCTCGGGCGTGCTCGAATCCGGCGCGCTGCTCGGCTACCTGCCCAAGCTGAGCCGCGAGCTGCTCGGCGAGCCGCTGAAGATGCCGTCGGTCGCGACCTGGTGGCTGGGCGAGCCGGCTGCGTTCGACGACGCCTGGAAGCGCCTGGACAAACTGATCATCAAGCCGCTGGAGCGTTCGGTGCGCGAGCCGGCCGTGTTCGGCGCCGACCTGTCGGCCGACGAACGCACCCTGCTGCGCGCCAAGGTCGCCGCACATCCGCAACGTTATGTCGCGCAGGAGTGGGTGCACGTGTCGCAGGCGCCGGTGCTCGAGCGGGTCGGCGGCGACTCCATGCGCGCGGTCTTGCGCGGCGCCCAGATGCAGATGCAGATGCAGAAGCAGATGCAGGGCACACGGAGTGACGGGCTCACCGCGCGCACTGTCGGCCTGCGGGTGTTTGCCGTGGCCACGCCGAGCGGTTACCGCGTGATGCCGGGCGGTTTGACACGTGTGGCGGTCGGCGGCGATTCGCGCGTGATCGCGATGCAGCGTGGTGGCGGTTCGAAAGACACCTGGGTGCTCTCGGGCGCGCCGGTCAACGCCTCGTTCTCCTTGCTCTCGACGACCGTGAAGCCCGAAGACCTGATCAGCGCACGCGCCAACCTGCCTTCACGCGCCGCCGAAAACCTGTTCTGGTACGGCCGCTACGGCGAGCGCTGCGACAGCGCGGCACGCGCCCTGCGGGTCGCGATTGCCGGCGTGCTCGACCACACGGCGCAAGCGGCCGAAGGGGCGGCGCCTTCACTCGTATTGGTCGAGCGCTTCGGCCTGATCGATGGAGAAGACGACGCCAGCGTCGAACTGCTGCGCGCCGCCACCCACCCCGAAGAAGCGCTGAGCCAGCGCCTGCGTCAGCTCTCGCGCGTGGCGTTCAACCTGCGCGACCGCATGTCGGCCGACAACTGGCGCACGCTCAACCAGCTCACCGCCGACCCGGTGTTCCAGCGCGGCGCAGCGCTGCCGCTGGCGCTGGCCTGGCTCGACCGCGCGGTCTCGTCGATGATGACGCTCTCGGGCTTCGTGCTCGACGGCATGACACGCAACATCGGCTGGCGTTTTCTCTCGCTCGGCCGGCGCATCGAACGCATGAGCGCGCTGTGCGTGGCCCTGCAGGTGGCTACCGTCGAGGGTCGTGCCCACGGCCTGGACTGGTTGCTCGACCTGACCGACTCGACCGGCACCTATCGTTCGCGTTACCTCGTGGCGCCCGAATGGCTGCCGGTGCTCGACCTGCTGCTGCGCGACGACAGCAACCCGCGCAGCGTGGCGTTCCAGCTCAAGGGCATCAGCGAGTACGTCAACAAGCTTGAGCTCAGCCACGGCCGCTTTGCGAGCGACGTGCTGGCACCGGCGCAAGTGGCGCTGGCGAACCTCACCCCGCAAGACCTGCACCCCGAAAGTGAAGCGGTGGCGCATCTGCTCGACCTGCTACGCAAGACTGCGGGCTCTGTATCCGACGAGCTGGCGCTGAAATTCTTCTCGCACGCGGCGTCGCGCAGCGTGCTCTCGCTGGTGGCCTGACATGTCGGTAAAGCGCTACAACGTCGAACATCAAACGCGTTACGCGTACACCGCGCCGGTGTCGCAATCGTGGCAGCTGGCGCGCCTCACGCCGCGCGCACTGCCGTGGCAGACCCTGATCGCGCACGAGCTGCAGATCGAACCCAAGGCCGACGAGCGCCGCGAAGAGCGCGACAGCTTCGGCAACATGGTCACGCACTTTGGCCTGCACGGCGCGCACCGCGTGCTGAGCGTGCGCATGAACTGCCGCGTCGAGGTCTTGCCGCGTCCCGAGCTGCCGGTGGATGCCGAGATCACCTGGGAAGCGGTGCGCGACACGATCCGCCGCGAGCCGCAGCTCGGCGACCTGGAACCGGCGAGCATGAGCGAACCGACACCGCTGGTGCCCTTGTCGGACGCTGCGTGTGCCTACGCCGCCGCATCGTTCGAGCGCGGGCGCCCGTGGTTCGGTGCGGTCTTCGATCTGATGCAACGCATCCACGCCGACTTCGAATTCGAGCCCGGCGCCACCACCGTCAGCACCTCGGTCGACGAGGTGCTCTACCAGCGCAGCGGCGTGTGCCAGGACTTCGCGCACCTGATGCTCGCCTGCCTGCGTGGCATGGGCCTGCCGGCGCGCTATGTGTCGGGCTACCTGCTGACCGAACCAAAGCCCGGTGAAGAGCGCCTGATGGGCGTGGACGCCACGCACGCCTGGGTGGCGGCGTATTCACCGCTGCACGGCTGGGTCGAGTTCGATCCCACCAACAACCAGCTCGCCGACCAGCGCTACATCACGCTCACCTGGGGCGCCGACTTCGCCGACGTGGTGCCGCTGCGCGGCGTGATCTTCGGCGGTGGCGAGCAGCGCATGGACGTGGAAGTCAGCGTCATTCCAGACTGACCCCTGCCGACGACAGCGCGGGTTCCCCCGTCGTGGGGAGGCCCCTCCAGGGGCCGGTGTTTCCGCCTTCACGGGGATATTCGCAGCGCACGGCGCGCCCGAGACTCTCTCTCATCGACACGGTGAAGAGGAGAAAAAACATGGCCCGATTCAACTGCAACCTGGCGTCTTTGACCGGCCGCGAAAATGCCCACGTGGCGGCCGAGGCGCTGGCTGCGATGGAACGTGGCGGCCTGGCAGACGTTCTGGCAGAAACACCGAGCGGCCCGGGCTGGTTCGATTCGAGCAGCGAGCTGGTGCGCGGCCTCGAAGTGACCGAGAGTGCGCCGGGCGATGCAGCGCTGAACGAATGGGTCCGGCTCTGTTTTGCCCGTTGATGCCGGTGCAGCGCTCGGTGTGCCTACACTTGCGACCTCATGCGCATCGAACAGATCAGACAGCGCCTGCGCGCCCATGGTGCCGGCCCCGGCCACGAGTACCGCGTGCTGCGGCTGTGGTCGCAGGCCTTGCCGCAGGGCAGTGGCAAGCGCAAGCCCGAAGACTACCTGCCGCTGGCCGTGCGCCACGCACTGCCAGCGCTGGAAGCCGAACTTCAGGGCCTGGCGCGGCTGCGCTCCGAACACCCCGGCGCAGACGGCTCGGCGCGCCTGCTGGTCGAGCTGGCCGACGGCCAGACGATCGAGAGCGTGCTGCTGCCACGCAATGGCCTGTGCGTGTCGACGCAGGTGGGTTGTGCCGTCGGCTGCGTGTTCTGCATGACCGGGCAGGGCGGCCTGATCCGCCAGCTCGGCAGCGCCGAGATCGTGGCGCAGGTGGCGCTCGCGCGTTCCCGGCGCGCGGTGACGAAGGTCGTGTTCATGGGCATGGGCGAGCCGGCACACAACCTCGACAACGTGATCGAGGCGATCGAGCTGCTCGGCACGGCCGGCAACATCGGCCACAAGAACCTGGTGTTCTCGACCGTCGGTGACCGGCGTGTATTCGAGCGACTGCCGCTCGCGACCGTGAAGCCGGCGCTGGCACTCTCGCTGCACTCGACCCGCGCGGACCTGCGCGCC
>JAYVTD010000199.1:0-13412 GCA_043774765.1 Rhizobacter sp.
TTTTCGGACGCGGCGTTGGGCCTGAAGTGGCACGTGCAAGACGGCGACGAGGAGGCTGGGCGGCCCGGAGTCGCGTGGCTGGTGGGGCTGGACGTCAACTCCGGCTCGGCCGCATTCCGCGGGCAAGGGTTGCGGCCTTCGCTGCGCGGCGTGGCGGAGTGGGAGTTGCCGCACGACGCCTCGATCGGGGTGATGGGCGGCGTCTTGCTGGACCGCCGGGCGGACGGCCACCGTTTCGCGGCGGGCATTCTCGCCGTGACCCTTGGCAAGTCCTGGACGCCGATCTGGCGAACGTTCATCGAGCTGGCCAGCCAGCAACTGGCATCGCGTGTCAACGGTGGCTCGATCGTCACGTTCGACGCAGGCGTCACCTGCCTCATCAGCGAGTCGCTCCAGCTCGACCTCTCCGCGTCACGCGGGCTCAACGCCACCTCACCCGACTTCCAATGGGGCGTCGGTATTTCTGTGCGCTTCTGATCGACCCACAGGCTCAGTACTTCCATGAACTTCACCTTGACGATCCAAAAGAAACTCCTGTCCCTCAGCGCTCTCGGCCTGGCCTTTGTCGGGGTGGTCGGCGCCACCGGGTACATCGCGTCGACCCGGCTCAGCGCGGCCGCAGAGCAGGGCAGATCGCGATCGCCGGCTCGGCGCTCAAGCATCAATTGCAGGCCGACCAGGCACACGATGCCTTGCGCGGCGACGTGCTGGCCGCGCTGATCGCGAGCGAGGGCAAGGACGTCGACAAGGAGAAGGAGATCCGGGCCTGACTCGAGGAACATTCGAAGCTGTTCCGCAACTCGATCGAGACACTCGGTGCGCTCGCGCTCGACGCTTCGACTCGTCAGGTCGTCGACAGGGTTCGCCCGGCCCTCACGGCGTATCTCGACAGCGAGACCACCGAGCTGGCGCTGGCGTTCAAGGACCGCACGGCCGGACTCGATAGGTTGAAGGATTTCATGGTCTCGTTCAAGGCCCTCGAAAAGGAAATGGAGACACTGAGCGACCTCATCGCGGCACGCGCCACCGCGTCAAGGGTCGCGGGCGAGTCGATCGCATCGACCGCCAAGGTGACCATCGCGGTGGCAGCAGCCGTGTCTGCGGCGACCTTGCTGGCCATCGGTTGGTTCGCGAGCCTGAGCATCGTGCGTCCACTTCGGCGTGCCGTCCAGATTGCGCAGACGGTGGCCGCGGGCGACCTGACATCGCACATCGATGCCAGTGGCAGCGACGAGACCGCCCAGTTGTTGGGTGCGCTCAAGCGCATGAACGAAAGCCTGGGCAGCCTGGTGGGAAAGGTGCGGGCCAGCAGCGAGAGCATCGCCACCGGCTCCGGCCAGATCTCGAGCGGCAACCTCGACCTGAGCCAGCGCACCGAACAACAGGCGAGCAACCTGCAACAGACCGCTGCTTCGATGGAGCAGATCAACGCCACCGTGCGGAACAATGCAGAGACCGCGCGCCAGGCTGCCGACATGGCGGGCGCCACCAGCGCGGCCGCGACCGAAGGTGGCGCCGCGGTCGGCAAGGTGGTCGATACCATGGCCCAGATCATCCAGGCCAGTGCAAGAATCAGAGACATCATCGGCGTGATCGACGGCATCGCGTTCCAGACCAACATCCTCGCGCTGAACGCGGCCGTGGAGGCGGCTCGGGCCGGGGAGCAAGGGCGCGGCTTCGCGGTCGTGGCTTCCGAGGTGCGTGCGCTGGCGCAGCGCAGCGCCACGGCGGCCAAGGAAATCAAAGGGCTGATCCAAGATAACGCGCAACACATCGACGCCGGGTCCCGGCAGGCCGGCGACGCCGGCCGCCGCATCGACGACATCGTGAATCAGGTGCGCCGCGTGTCGCTCTTGATCGCCGAAATCAGCACCGCCACCCACGAGCAGACCAAGGGCGTGGGCCAGGTGAGCGACGCGATCGCACAACTCGACCACGTCACGCAACAGAATTCCGCTCTCGTCGAAGAGTCGGCAGCCGCGTCCGACAGCCTGAAGGAGCAGGCGCGCCAACTGGTCGATTCGGTGGCTGTGTTCCGGCTTGTCTGACAGGGCGGCCCGCCGCGCGAGCTTCAGCGTCGCGCGCCCACGAAGCTGCCGTTAGCCGGCGTGGCGGTCGGGTCACTGTAAGTGCCGGCAGCGCTGCCGGCCATGAAGTCGAAGGTTCCGCTGAGCGTACCCGTGGCCGTGGTTCGCGTGAACGCGCCGGTCGCCGGATCGGTGATCGTCACGGTACACGCGAAGAACTGCGCGCTCAAACGTGCGAAGCACGAGTTGCTGCCGTTGGCGCCGATGAAGATCGAGGTCCCGACGCTCGGGCCGACGGCAAGGGTCGCCTCGCGAATGTCCCAGCTGCCTTGGTACGACGCCGTCGTGAGCGCCATCGGTACCGAGACGTCGTCGGCCACCAGGCCGAGCTGGCTCAGCAGAGCCGTTGCAGCCACCTTGTTCAGCCGTGCCTTGCTCGTGATGCGCGGCTTGCTCTGGTAGCCGAAATAGACAAAGCCACCGCGCTCGACGAACAGCGGGTTGTAGTTCAGCGTTGCCACCAGCGGTGGCGGGTTGGTCAGCGTCAGGGCGCGGGCGTCACCGAGTGTAGTGATCGTGTACGAGCCGTTGCCGATTGCCGTGCAGTTGCGCGTGGAGCCATTTACGTAGCGTTGTTTGCACGCGTAGTAGGTTACCGGGTTGGTGCCGCTGCCGGTGAAGGCAATGCGCAGCAAGGTGTTGCCGGTGTAGTAGCCGCTCGAGCCTGCCGTCGGCGCGGTCGAGACGCTGCCGATCGTGCCCAGGCCGACGGTGCTGTTGCCCCACCATTCGTTCACGGCGTCACCGGTGTAGGTGACACCGTTATAGGTCACGGTGTTCTGCGCGAAGGTGCAAGGCGTGCCCGTCTTGCTGGCGATCATGCTTTCCAGCGTCGTGGTACTGCTGCCGTTGCCCGCGGTTTCGGTGGAGTTGCAGGCCACGTTTGGCGCCTGCGCGCTGGCCGTGCCGCCGGCCGAGACGGCAGCGCTGTACTGCGAGACCACGTTGCTGAAACCTGGGGCGCTATTGGCCCCTGCAGGGTAGTAGCTGACGGCCTCGGTCAGCGGCGTGTTTGTTTGATAGAACAGCTTGGAATCGGCCGGGAAGGTAGCGCTGCCGAGGGCCGCCGGATCGGCGACGTACACGTTGCTGAAACCGGCTGCCGTGACCTGTGCGTACACCGCAGCCAGCGTCTTGCCCGCGATGTCGAACGTTGCGCGGCTGGTCGTGCCGGTCTCGCGGCCATTGCAATAGACGTAGCTGCTGTTGCCCGCGGCGTCCCGCACGCTGCTGGTGTTCTCGAAGTTGATCGGGCAAGCGACCCAGGCCGTGCCGTTCCAGCTCAGATCGGCGTTGCGCCAGGGGTCATTGCCAGAACTCCATTTGGCGACGGTGCCAGCCGCGCTGCGCTGACGCCGTTCGACGAACTTGATGTTGTTGCTCGCATCAGGTGTGTCTTGCGCGAGCGAGCTTCCCAGCGTGCGGAAGGAGTAGTTCGCTGCGTCCGTGAAGACCAGTGTGTCGAGGCTGAAGCCGGCGGTAGCCACCCGAGTCGTGGGGGTTGCCGGTGTCGAGGCCTGCGTGTTGATCGCCACCACCGTGGCGACTGCGGCCGGCGTCAGGCCGGCACTGCTCACCAGGTTGGTGGCAGCAGCGAGCAGCGCAGCGGGGTCGATCGCACCGGTCGTGGGGTTGGTGACCGCCGCATCGCGCAAGGCCGAGACCAGCGCCGGCAAAAGTTCGAGCAGCTTCTTCTGAATCGCCTTGTCGAGATCGGCCTGGGTGATCGTGGCGCCGTCGATCGCGGCGGTTCCGAGCGTGCCGGCGATCGCGGTGGCCTGCTGCTGCGTGGTCACGACCACCATGCGCGCGACGCTGGCCGGGTTGACGCTGCCCGGCGCCGGTGCCGCAGCCTTGGTGAAGTCCGAAAACAGCGAAGCGGTGATCCCGGTAGCGGCTTGAACCGATCTCGCTGCCTCGGCCGTGCTGATGCCGGTGCTGGCGACCGTTTGCTGAACCAGCGTCGTCAGCGGGCTGACGATCGCGGTTTGATCGGCAGGTGCCGACAGTGCGTACGCGGTGGTCACCGGGCCGTTGTCGGCGTCGATCGCGTTGGTGCCCACGATCGCCAGCATCGGGTACTTGCCGACATCGGCGTTCGGCACTGCGAGCGTCACGTTGCCGCTGGCGTCGGTCGCACCCTGTGTCTCGCCGGTGTCGCACTGCCCGTTGCTGTTCTTGTCGACGCAGACCAGCGCGTTGCGGATGGCGCCGTCAATGACGGTGGTGCTGACGTTGGTGGTTGTGGGCGCGACCTGCTGAGGAACAGCGTCGTTGTCGTCGCCTCCGCAAGCAGAGAGCAGCGCCGAGGCGGCAGCGGCCAGCAGCACAAGCCGGCTTGCACGATGTTTGTTCATATTCATCTCCCGTTGCGGTTGGCCGCGAACTGCAGCCTCCTCGCACGGGACTCTAGGCAGAGGCCGCTGCGCCGGCATCATCTGATCGGATGACGCGGCGCGTACCGCGGGCGTTGCCGCTCGGCCAACGACGCATCACACCGCCGCCAGCGCCAGCAGCAACTTCAACAGGTCGGCCTGCCGGTGCGTGTTGCTCTTGGCATAGGCGGCCTTGAGCTGGCTCTTGAACGTGTTGACGGAAATGCCGAGCCTGCCAGCCATGTCGTCGGCGCTGCTACCCTGCAGCACCTGCAGCGCGGCACGCGCCTCGGCGGGTGTGAAGCCGAACAGTTCGCAAAGTTGCGCGGCAGGCACGGTGGCGGCGGCGGCCAGGTCATACAGAAACACAATGGCGCGGGGTTGCGCGCCGCCTGCCGCCAAGGTGTTCGCCCGGCCCAGCGGTGCCACGTGCAGCACGCAGAGCGGCTTGCCCTGGGCGTCGGGCAGCACGATTGCTTCGGAGAAGTGGTCTCCTTCCGGCCCGTGCAGCGGTGCCAGCGCCGCTGCCAGCCTGCGTTGCAGGTCGGCCTCGAACGAACGCAGCCGTGCAGCCAGCCGCAGGTGCGGGGCACCCGCGGCGCGTGAAGCCATCGCGACAGGGTCGGCACGGCGGAACGCCCGTTGCGCTGCGGCGTTGGCGAACTGCACGCCGCCAGCGTCGTCGAGCAGCACCACGCCAACCGAAAACCGGTCGAGCGCGGCCAGGCTCGACGCGACCTGAAGCTGGCTGTCGCGCAGGTGGAACATCACGCCGAGCGAACGCGACATGTGGGCCATCAGGCGGCGAAGGAGGCTCAGGTCGGTGGCATCGAAAGGCGAGTCGCAGGAACGTCGGTACACCGAGACTGCTGCGGGCAGCGTGCGAGCGTCGGTGCCGCCGAACACAACGCCCGAACAGACATGGGCGATGTCGAGCGGCGCCCACAGTTCCCGATACAGCCGCGAACGTTTCAAGTGTTCGTCTGACACCAGTTCCCTGCCGCTGAACGTGTTGCCTTCGACAAGAAGGCCCGAAGCTGACGCAGCCAAGGCAATCGGATCGTCAGACACGATGCTGGAGGCCCACTTCTCCAAGGTGGCTTGCGGAATGTTGTTCGGGAAAGCAAAGCCGCCTTGCGCCGGCCCGTGCAGCGGCGCGAACAGCAGGCTTCGCGAGCCGCCACATGCGCGAGCGATGCGCCCGACCACATCGGTCCAGCGCGTCGGCTCGAGTGCGGCGTCGTAGACCTGGTGCACGAGGTCGTCGTAAGCCGCGAGATCGGTCTCCATCGGTACTGCCTCTCTCGCCGTGCATCGGTACGGCGATTGTCGCCGCCGTCGGTAGGCGACAAGCTGCGCGCACTCGCGTGCAGGTTGCCGGTTGTTCCGGCGCGCACTCTATGGTTTCCAGCATTCACCCCCGTCGTCATCACCCAAACGGATGAAGACACTCCGCCAGAGCCGCGAGTGCGCTCCTCACTCGGTGGTGGCCAGTACCGCCAGCAGCGTCGCCGACGGCGCATGCCAGCCGACGATCGCGCCCTGCGCCGCGATCATCGCGAGCGCCGCGGCCTTGAACTCGGGGAAGTAACTCTCGGTCGCGTCTTCGATCAGCAGGCAGTCGTAGCCGCGGTCGTTGGCTTCGCGCATCGAGGTCTGCACACAGACTTCGGTCGTCACGCCGGTGAACACGAGGTGGGTCACGCCCTGTGCGTGCAGCATCTCGTGCAGGCCGGTCGACCAGAACATGCCCTTGCCGGGTTTGTCGATCACGAGTTCGCCCGCCCGGGGCGCGAGCGCCGGGATGATGGCCGTGCCCGGCTCGCCGCGGATCAGCAGCCGGCCCATCGGCCCGGGTTCGCCGATGCGCTGCGTGGGCGAGCCGCGCAGGCGCTTGGCCGGCGGGCAGTCCGACAAGTCGGCCTTGTGCGCTTCGCGGGTGTGCACCACCGGCCAGCCGCGCGCGCGCCACGCAGCGAGCAGGTTTGAGATCGGGCCGATGGCGGTGTGCAGCAAGCTCACGTCGTTGCCGAGCGAAGCGCCGAAGCCGCCGGGTTCGACGAAATCACGCTGCATGTCGATGATGACGAGAGCCGTCTTGCCAAGGGCGAACGGGTAGGGGAACGGAGTTGCGGCAACGTCGATCATGTTCATGCGGCCTCCGGCAAAGCGTGGCCATGATCGCCACCACCCATGTGCGAACCGATCAGGCGGCGGTCGGCACCCGCAGCCGGGGTTTCGAACACGATGCGGCCTTCGCTCATCACGGCGATGCGGTCCGAGAGCTCCAGCAACTCGTCGAGGTCTTCGCTGATCAGCAGCACCGCGCCGCCTTTCGCGCGCCCCTGCAGGATGCGCGCGTGGATTTCGGCGACGGCCGCGAAGTCCAGGCCGAACACCGGGTTCGCAGCGATCAATACGTTGATCGATCCGGCGAGTTCGCGTGCCAGCACGGCGCGCTGCACGTTGCCACCCGAGAGGCTCGCGATCGGCGCGTTCTCGCCGCGTGTCTTCACACCGTATTCGGTGATCCACGAACGTGCGCGCTCGCGCCAGGCGCCGAAGCGCAGCCAGCCTCGTTTGAGCGGCGCTTCATCGAAATCACGCAAGGCCATGTTCTGCGCGACCGAGAGTTCGCCGACGCAGGCGTTGCGCAGCGGCTCTTCGGGCAGCGCGCGCAGCTGCAGGATGCGGTTCTCGGACCGCTTGGCGGCATACGGCTCGCCGACCACCCGCACCGTGCCCGCCACCCGCGGCCGCTGGCCGACCAGCGCTTCGACCAGCTCGCGCTGGCCGTTGCCCGAGACGCCGGCGATGCCGAGGATCTCGCCCTTGCGCACCGACAGGTTCAGCCCTTGCACGGCCAGTGTGCCGCGGTCGCCCATCGCGCTCAGTCCTTCGACCTGAAGTGCGATCGGCGCACCCGCATCGGTGGCCGCACGTGGCGCTGCGCTGCCTTCGGCGACGATCGCCGAAGCGCTCGCGGCCGAGTCGCCGATCATGGCCTGCGCCAGTTGCTCGGGCGTGGTGCTCGACACCGAGGCGCCGTGCACCCGCTTGCCACGGCGCAGCACCGTCACTTCGTCGGCATAGGCCATCACTTCGCGGAACTTGTGCGTGATCATCAAGACCGTGCACTCGCCGCGCTTCGCCACGGCGCGCACGTAGGCCAGCACTTCGTCGGCCTCCTGCGGTGTGAGCACCGAAGTCGGCTCGTCGAGGATCAACAAGCGCGGTTGCAGGTAGAGCTGCTTCAGCAGTTCGAGCTTCTGCTTTTCGCCGGCGGCCAGGCCCGCAGGCGTGGCGTCGAGGTCGAGCTTGAAGGGCGTCGTCTTCAGGAATTCCTGCAGCGCCGCGCGCTCCTTTTTCCAGTCGATCAGTGCCGGCGTGCGGCCGCCAGCGAGCAGCAGGTTTTCGGCCACGTTCATGCCCGGCGCGAGCGTGAAGTGCTGGTAGACCATGCCGATGCCGAGCGAACGCGCGACCACCGGCGTGGCGATGTCGTGCTCGCGGCCGTCGATCAATATCGAGCCGCCCTCGGGCCGCTGCGAGCCGGCCACGCACTTCACCAGCGTGCTCTTGCCGGCGCCGTTTTCGCCGAGCAAAGCGTGCACCGAACCGGCGGCCACGGTCATGCTCACCGAGTCCATCGCGGTGAAGCTACCGAAGCGTTTGGTGAGCTCCAGCGTTTCGAGCGTGAGCGCGCCGGTGGCGGCGGGTTTGGGGTCGATGGGGGCGGTCATCTGATTTGCTCCGGCGGTGTGCGTCGTGGCGAGGTTCGCGCGTCGCGGCGGGCGGCACCCGGCGGGGGCTCATGCTGTGGCGGTCGATGCTGCGCATCGACTGCACTCCGGTGCTCGGTCCGAGGTCGTGCCGCAGAACTCGCTACGTTCGCTGCGCTCACTGCACTCAGACAGCTGCGGCAAGTCAGTTGACGAAGCGCGCTGCGCGCGCCGACCTCGAACCTCCGCTCCTCGTCGCCACAGAAATCGCCCCCGCCGGGTGCCGCCCACCGCTCAGGCACCAGTGCGGCTTTTCGACGGACAAGCAAAGACTCTGCAGAAAAGGCGCGTGCGGGCAGGCTGGAGCGCGCCTCTGGGGCGCCGAGCAGGTGAGCCCGGACACAAACAGTCCTGAGGACTGTTTGTGCCTGGCGAACGGCCGGGCCTCCTGGCCCGGCGCGGCCTGCAAGGCCAGGGCTCGTGGCCTCGCGCGCAGCGCGAGTTGTGATCTGACTTGTCGCAGCTGTTTGAGTGCAGTGAGCGCAGCGAACGAAGCGAGTTCTGCGACAGGGCCACGAGACCGAGCAGCGCAGGGCAGTCGGCGCGCAGCGACGACCGCTCCAGCGAAGCGCGTAAGCCTGCCCGCACACGCCTTTGCCGCTCCATCCGTGGAAGGACATCTGATATGCGCCCAGGCCAGGGTTCATCTCACCCCAACCCTTCCAGCACCGCACCCGAAGCAGCCACCGCACCAAACACCCCACCCTGCATCTTCACCATGCTCAACGCAGCAAGGTGGTTGACATGGTCGGTCGCCGCCGTGCAGTCTTCGAGCAACAGGCACTCGAACCCCCGGTCGTTCGCCTCGCGCATCGTCGTGTGCACGCACACGTCGGTGGTGATGCCGGCGAGCAGCAGGTTCTCGATGCCGCGGGTGCGCAGGATCAGCTCCAGGTCGGTCGCGCAGAACGAGCCCTTGCCGGGTTTGTCGATGACGATCTCGCCGGGCAGCGGCGCCAACTCGTCGATGATGTTCCAGCCCGGTTCACCGCGCACCAGGATGCGCCCGCAGGGCCCGGCGTCACCGATGCCGCGGCCTTGCGTGCCGATGCGGCGCGAGCGCCAGCGTTTGTTGGCGGGCAGATCCGACAGATCGGGCCGATGGCCTTCGCGAGTGTGGATGATGTGAAAGCCGAGGCTGCGCAAACGGCCCATCAGCTTCTTGATCGGCTCGATCGGCGCGCGCGTCAGCGAGAGGTCGTAGCCCATCTTGTCGACATACCCGCCCACGCCGCAGAAGTCGGTCTGCATGTCGATCACGATCAGCGCGGTGTTCGACGGGCGCAGGTCGCCGTTGTACGGCCAGGGGTACGGGTCGGCGTTGACGAAGGTGGTGGCGGGCAAGGTCTGCTCCCGGGCTCACTCGGGCAGCATGTTGCGCGGGGCGTGTGGGCGGGTCGGGGTTGCGAAGCCGCACGACGTGCCGTCGGTGTGCACGACTTCGCCTTCCCACGGCAACTTGAACGTGCCCTTCACCATGTCCTGCATGAAGCTGTACGGGCAGTCCATCGCGCCGCCCTTCACCGCCGAGTAGCCGCGGTGCCAGAGCTGGTAGGGGTTGTTCTCAACTCCCCAGTGCAGCCGCGCTTCGCGCACCAGGTCGGGCCGCACTTCGCAGGTCACGATCTCGTCGACGCGGCCGCCGCCCTCAGCCATCACCGTGCCGTCGAAGTTGCAGACCATCGCTTCGCCCATCGAGTCGAAGCTGCCGTCGCTGCCGCTGAGGCACACGCTTGCGGTGACCATCAGGTTCTGGAACGCGTTGGCCTGGTTGGTGATCTTCCAGGCGTGCCGTATCGGCGCGGTGTAGCCCGCAGTGCGCAGCATGATCTCGGCGCCCTTGTAAGCGCACTCGCGCGCCATCTCGGGGAACATGCCGTCGTGGCAGATGATCAGGGCGAGCTTGCAGCCCTTGGGCCCGTCGATCACCGGGATGCCGAGGTTGCCCGGCTCCCAGGCTTCGACCGGCACCCATGGGTGCAGCTTGCGGTAGTACAGCGCGACCGCACCCTTGTCGTCGATCACGATGCCGCTGTTGTACGGGTTGCCGTTCGGGTTGAACTCCATGATGGAGAAACAGCCCCAGAGCTTGTGTTCCCTGCACGCGGCCTTGAACGACGCGACCTCGGGTCCGCTCATGCTGCACATAAGTTCCGGCGCGGTATTCATCGACAGGCCGTGCAGCGCGTATTCCGGGAACACCACCAGGTCGAGCCCGCCGTTGTTGCGGCGCGCCTTGCCCACCATCGCGACTATTGCGGAGGCCTGCTGCTTCAACTGCGCCGGGGTGTCGACGACAGGCAACTGCAGTTGCACCAAACCGATCACGACGCCGTTTGGCGATTTGTTCAACCCACCGAGTCCGCTCATTGCATCACCTCGTCGAAGACAGTTCGCCCGGGCTGCCCTCGGCCACCTTGCCGGGCCGGCAGCTGATCACGAGGATCACGAGCGTCAACACATAGGGCACGGCGCTGAACAGGTTGTAGCCCGAGCTGATGCCGATCGATTGCAGGGCCGGGCCGATCGCGCCGGCGCCACCGAAGAGCAGCGCTGCGCTGACGCAACGCAGCGGGCTCCAGCGCGCGAAGATCACGAGCGCCACGGCGATCAGGCCCTGCCCGCTGGAGATGCCTTCGTTCCAGCTGCCGGGGTAATACAGCGTGAGCGAAGCGCCGCCGAGCCCGGCGATGGCACCGCCCGCCGCGGTGGCCGCGATGCGGATGCCGTTGACCGAATAGCCCAATGCTTTGGTGGCGCTGGCCGAGTCGCCCGCCAGCCGCACCAGCAGGCCCCAGCGGGTGCGCGCGAAGCCGAGGGTCATCACCAGCGCGAGCAGCAGGCCGAGTGGCAGCAAAGGGTTGATTTGCAAGGCCGACTGGAACAGCGGCGAGTCGCTCCACGCGCCGAGCTGCAGCGGCGGCAGCTGCGTGGCCTGCGGCTGGATCAGCGGCTTGCCCCAGTAGAACGCCAGGCCGGTGCCGAGCAGCATCAATGCGATGCCGGTGGCCACGTCGTTCACGCGTGGCAGCGAACACAGCAGGCCGTGCAGCAGCGCGAGCACGGCACCCGCCGCCGCGGCCACCAGCACGCCGATCCAGGGCGAGCCACTGAGGTAGGAGCCGCCGAAACCGGCCATCGCCGACAGCACCAATACGCCTTCGAGGCCGAGGTTGATGCGGCCGGATTTTTCGGTCAGGCACTCGCCCAGGCTGACGAACAGGAAGGGCACACCGACGCGCAAGGCGCCGCCGAGAATCGCCGCGAGGAAGGGCAGCAGCACGTCGTTCATGGCGTCGTTTTGCGTGAACGTCAGGTCGGTTTGACGGTGCTGTTCAGCGGCACTTCGCGCGGCGCCATCGAGCGTCGGAAGCGTTCGCCGGCCGCTTTCCAGTCGACCCCACGCAATGCTTCGCTTGCCAGGATCAGCACGAAGGCAATGCCTTGCAGCACCTGCACCGACGCGTCGGGCAAACCGAGCCGGCGCTGCAGCAGGCTGCCCGCCGCGCCGAAGCCGCCGAACAGGATCGCGACAGGGATCACCGCAATGGGGTTGTGGCGCGCGATGAAGGCCACCAGGATGCCCGCGTAGCCATACCCCGCGATCAGCGACGCGTTCGCATTGGTGTGCACGGCCGCCACTTCGATCGCACCCGCCAATCCGGCACAACCACCACCGAGCGCGCACGCCAGCAGGATCAGCCGGCTCGCTGGCAGGCCGACGAGCTGCGCGGTGCGCGGGTTGCCACCGACCACCCGCACCGAAAAGCCACGCGCGGTGAAGCTCAGCCACAGGCCGAGCGCGATGCAGGCGAGCACGCCGATCACGAAGCCCCAGTGGACCTCGGAGCCACCGATGCCGCCGATGCGCAAGGCATCTTCGATGCTGCGTGTGGAGGGCTTGTTCAGCGTCGCCGGGTCGCGCATCGGCCCTTCGACGAGTTGCTTGAAGATCGCGATCGCCGTGTAAGCGAGCAGCAGGCTGCTGATGGTTTCGTTGACACCACGGTACTGGCGCAGCGCGCCGGCCAGCGCGATCCAGGCCGCGCCGATCACGAAGCCGGCGACGCACAGCAGCGTGGTGCCGATGAGGTTGCTCGGCAGCGGCATCAGATAAGGAACTGCGGCCGCCGCGAGACCACCGAGCACCAGCGCACCTTCACCACCGATGATGACGAGGCCGGCGCGTGCCGGCAGCGCCACGCACAGCGCGGTGAGCATCAACGGCGCCGCGCGCGTCAGCGTGTTCTGCCACGAGAACCAGTCGCCGAACGCGCCCTTGAACAACAAGGCCCAGGTCTCGACCGGGCTCACGCCGCCGAGCCAGACGAACAGGCCGAACAGCAGCAGCGCGCCGACCAGCGCACCGACTGGAAGCAAGGCGTCGACGACGGATTTATTCATCGCACGACCCGGGGCACTCGGGCCAGCGCCGGGCCGCCCCAAGCGGACCGAGCTCCCCCTCGGGGGGGCGATGCCGCAGGCATCTTGGGGGTCGACATGACTAGACCGAACCGATCACGCCTTCGACGAGGTAGTTCATGCCTTCGAGCACTGGGTCGGTCTGCTTCAGCGTCGTCGGCACCACGACCGCACCCTTGTTGTTCTTCAGCCCGGCGGTGAAGATGTCGAAGCCGCCTGCGAGCATCTTGGCCTTGATGTCGTCGGCCATCTTCTTCGCCGGCTCCGGCACCATCGAGCCGTAAGGCGATGTCTTCACGTAGCCTTCTTTCAGGCCACCGCGCGAGAAGTTCGGGTGCGGTTTGCCACCCTGCGCCGCCTCGACGATTGTTTTGTAGACGGTGGTCCAGTTCCACTCGGCGCCGGTCAGGTAGGCGGCCGGCGCCAGCTTGGCCTGGCTGACGTGGTAACCGCACACCATCTTGCCGCGCTTGGCGGCGGTCTCGACGATCACCTTCGGGCTGTCGACGTGCATCGTGAAGACATCGATGCCCTGGTCGGCCAGGCTGTTGGTGGCTTCGGCCTCTTTCACCGGCATCGACCACTCGCCGGTGAAGATCACCGTGGTCGTGATCTTCGGGTCGACCGAGCGCGCGCCCATCGTGAAAGCGTTGATGTTGCGCAGCACCTGCGGGATCGGCTTGGCCGCCACGAAGCCGAGCTTCTTGCTCTTGCTCATGTGGCCGGCGATCACGCCGTTCAGGTAC
>JAYVTD010000200.1:0-6038 GCA_043774765.1 Rhizobacter sp.
GGCGATGAAGCGCTGGCGCAGGCCGAAGCGTCGCAGGCGCGTTGGCTGAAAGGCGCGCCGCAAGGGGCGCTCGACGGCGTGCCGGTCACGATCAAGGAAAACATCGCGACCAAGGGCGTGCCGGTGCCGCTGGGCACGGCCGCCACAGAGCTGGTGCCCGCCGCCGCCGACGCACCGCCGGCGGCGCGCCTGCGCGAAGCCGGCGCGGTGATTTTGTGCAAGACCACGATGCCCGACTACGGCATGTTGTCGTCGGGCCTGTCGAGCTTTCACCAACTCGCGCGCAACCCCTGGGACCTGAGCAAGAACCCGGGCGGCAGCAGCGCCGGCGCGGCAGCGGCGGCCGCCGCCGGTTACGGCCCGCTGCATGTGGGCACCGACATAGGCGGTTCGGTACGCCTGCCGGCCGGCTGGTGCGGCATCTTCGCGCTGAAGCCGAGCCTGGGCCGCATTCCGATCTTCCCGCCTTATGCCGGGCGCGTGGCCGGGCCGATGACACGCAGCGTGACCGACTCGGCGCTGATGATGGCCACACTCAGCCTGCCCGACGACCGCGACACGATGAGCCTGCCTTACCAGGCGATCGAATGGCAGCAACTCGAACGCGACATCAAAGGCCTGCGCGTCGGCTTGTTGATGGACGCCGGCTGGGGCCTCGCCGTCGAACCCGAAGTGCGCGCCGCGATCGAAGCGGCAGCGCGCACCTTCGAATCGGCCGGCGCGATCGTCACGCCGATCAAATCGTTCATGACCCGGGCCATGATCGACGGCATGGATGACTTCTGGCGCATGCGTTCGTGGATGGATATGTGTGCGCTGCCCGAAGAGCGCCGCGCGAAGGTCTTGCCCTACATCACCGAATGGGCGCGCGGTGGCGCCGGGCTGTCGGGCGAACGGGTGTTCCGCGGCTACAGCCAGATGGGCGCGATGCGCGACGCCGCCGTTTCCGCAACGCGCCCTTTCGACGTGCTGCTCTCGCCCACCGCGCCGATCCCGGCCTTCGCCGCCGAGTGGGCCAGCCCGACCAACGACCCGGCCGCGCCCTTCGAGCACATCGCGTTCACGCTGCCGTTCAACATGAGCGAGCAACCGGCTTCGAGCATCAACTGCGGCTACACGGCGAGCGGCTTGCCGATCGGGCTGCAGATCGTCGGCCAGCGCTTCGACGACCTGGGCGTGTTGAAGGTGTCGCGCGCCTACGAGCTGATGCGGCCCGCGCAGCGGCCGTGGCCGACACCACCGGCGCGCTGAGAGACCGCAGGGCAACGGAGGCGAGACATGAACGACCATCGCGGCCTGCCTTCGGGAACATCGTCCACACCGGCGCGCGAGAACCACGAGCACGCGCTGTGGCACATGGTCTCGTTCTACGGCGACCCGATGGCAGCCTTCGACGCCACCATCGCCGCCGACCCCGGCTGGGGCCTGGCACGTGTCATCAAGGCGGTGTTCATCCTGACGCTGACCGAGCCGAGCATGCTGCCGCAAGCGCGCCAGTTGCTCGCCGAAGCCGAGCCGCTGATGGCCGGCGCGCCCGCTTATGAACAAGGCCACTTCGCCGCCGCACAGGCCGCACTCGCCGGCCGCTGGCGCGAAGCCTGCGCACGCTGGGACGCTCTGCTGCAAGAGCAGCCGCGCGACCTGCTCGCGCTGAGCGCCGCACACCTGTTCGACTTCTACCGCGGTGACGCGCGCAACCTGCGCGCACGGGTGGCCCGCGTGCTGCCCGAGTGGCCTGCCGACGACTCGCTGCAACCTTTTGTGCAGGGCATGCATGCGTTCGGCCTCGAAGAATGCAACCTGTACCCGCAGGCCGAAGCGGCCGGCCGTGAAGCACTCGCGCGCGACCCGCGAGGCCCGTGGGCCATCCACGCCGTCGCGCACGTGATGGAGATGCAGGGTCGATACGACGAGGGTGTTCGCTGGCTCGAAGATGGCAGCGCCGGCTGGGCCGACAACGGCCTGGCCGTGCACTTGTGGTGGCACCTCGCGCTGTTCCGGCTCGAAACGCTGGACACCGCCGCCGCGCTGGCCTTGTTCGATGCGCGCATCGCCGGCAGCGCGTCAGTCGTCAACCTGCAATGGCTCGACGGCGCGGCGTTGCTGTGGCGGCTGCACTTGCTGGGTGTCGACCTCGGCGCACGCTGGCAGGCCCTGGCCGCCGACTGGGCCGACCCGGTCGCGCACGCCGGCCACTACGCTTTCAACGACGTGCACGCGCTGTTGCCGCTGCTCGGCAGCGGCGACATGGGCCGTGCGCAAGCCCTGCTCGCTGCGAGCATCACGCAGGCGAATGCCGACAACGCCGGCATGGCGCGCGAAGTGGGCGTGCCGCTGATGCAGGGCCTGGTGGCGTACGCGAGCGGTGATGTCGACGCCGCCTGCAACACGCTCTACCCGCTGCGCAGCGTGGCCCACCACTTCGGCGGCAGCCACGCGCAGCGTGACCTGATCGACCAGACGCTGCTTGCAGCGGCTGCGAGTTCCAGCCACAAAGCCGCCGGCCGCGCGTTGCTGAACGAGCGCCGGCTCGCCAAGCCGGTCACACCGCTCACGGCGCACTGGGCGTCACGGCTCGACGCGCGAGATTGACCCACCGCTCAAGGAGGCAAGCCCATGCCCACCATCGACGAACAGATCGCGCAGAGCCTGCGCGAATCGCAGGCCAGCGGCGAGTTGCAATCGGCAAAGAGCTGGGGCAAGCCGCTCGATCTGAACGACGGTTACGCGCAAACGCCTGAAGAGCTGCGCATGGCCTTCAAGGCGCTGAAAGACGCCGGCTTCGTGCCGCCCGAGGTCGAGCTGATGAAGCAGGTGGCGGCATTGCGCGAATGCATCAACGCCGCGCCCGACGCGCCCGAGGCCGAAGCGATGCGCAAGCGCGCCAGCGAGCTGCAACAGCAGCTCGCGCTGCGGCTCGAGAAGCTGCGCACGAGCGGCAACCTGTAGGGCCAGGCCCGCGCCTTACACGAGCGGCGCCGCGATCCCTTCCTGCTCGAACACGCGCTGCACCGCAGGCCGCGAGAGCAGGCGCTGCAGGTAGGCCCCAAGTTGCGGCAGGCTGCGCGCCGGTCGCCCAAAACCGCGGGTCCAGCGGCACAACATCAGCGCGTACAAGTCGACGGCACTGAAGGTTTTGCCGAGCAGGTACGGGCCGCCGCGGCGTGCGAGTTCGGCTTCGAACTGGTCGAGCAACGCACCGACCTTGGTCTCGGCATGCGAGCGCACTTGCGCTGCGGCCTCGGCGCTGTCGGCCCAGCGCTCGGGGTAGAAGTAGACGATCAGCGTGGCCTGCAGGCTGTTGGTCATCCAGACCAGCCACTTGTAGAAGTGCGCGCGCGCCGAGGTGCCGAGCGCGGGCGCCAGGCCCGCTTTCGGGTTCGTGTCGAGCAGGTGCAGGCAGATGGCCGCGGTCTCATACAGCACCAGATCACCGTCCACCAGCACCGGAATCAGGCCGTTCGGGTTGAGCTTCAGGTACTCGGCCGATTTGTGGGCCTGCTGCGTGCGGTCGACGAGCTTCAGCTCGTAAGGCACGCCCAGTTCTTCGAGCAACAGGTGCGGCGCCATGCTGGCGTTGCCGGGGTAGTGGTGAAGCTGCAGCATGGTGCGTGGTGAAGTGGCAGGAGCCGCATTCTCGCCGCACGCACTGGTTACATCTGGGGCGTTAGTTTTGGCACGCGCAGGACGAACTCTTCGGCCTTGAATCCGGCTTCTTCCAGGGCGTGCGGAATATTCACTCCCACAGCTGAAGATAGGCAAGTACAACCCTCACAGCAACAATTTGCAGCAATTAGTTACAGGTGACCCGCAGCATGAAGCAAGCCCTGAAATCGCAGATCGGCATCTCGCTCCATTCCGTCGGTGCGTTCTTCAAACGCCCGCTGAACCTGCAGAACGGCGAAATCACGCTGGGCATCGCGCGCAGCACGCTGATGGAACAAGCGCGGGCCACCGAACGCAAACACGTGCGCCGCATGCGCGCCGACCTTTTCTTCATGCTGGAACAGCACCCGGCTTCGCGCGATCTGATGCGCTCGCTGGCCTTGGTCGAGCGCACCATGCAGCGCAGCGGCTTCGAAGGCGTGGACCAGCTGCCGCAGAAAGTGCTGGCGCGTGCGCTCACTGAGCTGGAACGCCTGGTCTGGGACTGGTCGCCCGCGGGCCTGGCCGAACTGCGCTCGCGCCTAGCGGTGCTGGTGAAGAACAAGCCGGTGCAGCCCGTGAAGGCCGCCGGCGCCGACCTGGAGCCGCTCGAGGGCCCCGCCTCGAAGATCAGCGTCTTCGCCGGGCTCGACTCGGCCCAACCGGTCGACGTGAGCGAAGTCGATCACGATGTCTACGAAGAGATGGAGCGCAGCTGGGTCGGGCAGATTCCAAAGGCCGCCTGAGGCGGCGCGCCGGCGCAGTTCAGGCGTCGGTGCTGCTGTCGCGTTCGCTCATCTTCGATTCGACCTGGCGGAACAGCTCGGCCAGCGTTTTCCCGGGCTCATCGCGGAAGCGCTCTTCCAGCACCTGCAGCTCGCCGATCAGGTCGACACGGAAACTGCGGAACGATTCGCGTCTTTCGCACCACGCTGCGAGCGTCCACACCGAACCCCAGTAGAAACAACCGAGCGGCCGCAGCGCGCGCCGCTGCCGGCAGCACCGATTCGGCATGGCGGCCGAGCGCCAGGTCGAGCCGGGCCTGCGCGATGCGCACCGAGGCGACCAGGGCCTGGGCTTCGTCTTTGGTGAACATGAGAGGTGGCAGGTCGAAACCCGCCTGCATGCGGTAGCCCACGCCGGCTTCGCCTTCGATCGGCACACCTTGTGCCATCAGCTCGGCGACGTCGCGGTACACGGTGCGCTCGGAGACTTCGAGCCGCTCGGCCAGGAACGCGGCCGTGCTCAGGCGCCGGCCGCGTATCAGCTGCACGATCTGGAACAAGCGCTCAGCCCGGCGCATGCGAAGAGGCCTCTGCGTTCATCGCGTGGATGATGACACTCATGTCAGCGGCGGTGACCTTGCTCAGGCCAGCGCGTGCAGGCCGACGCGGTTGCCCTCGGTGTCGGCGATGTGGGCGAAGCAGCCCATGTCACCCGGCAACTGCACTTTCAGCGTGGTGATGCGGCCACCAGCCGCTTCGACGCGCGCCGCAGCGGGCTGGCGAGCAGGGCTTCATAGAAAGCCGCTGCGCGGTCGAGGTTGCTGACCGGAATCTCGAACCAGTTGATGGCGTGTTGTGTGGCGTGGTCCATGAGTCGCTCCTGGGGTGATGAAGAGGCGCTCATGCTGCTGCCGGGCTGCTGACAACGTGGTGTCAGCAGCCTGCAAAAGCGCCAGCCCGCGCGTGCCCCGCTGCTACGATCTCCTGCCAACGAATCGACACCCCACGCATGCACTGGATCGCCCCCACCGAACGCGACACCGCCTCCGACACGCTCGAGCAACGCCTGTGGGCCGCGGCCGACCAGTTCCGCGCCAACTCCGGCCTCACTGCCGCGCAGTATTCCGCACCCGTGCTCGGCCTCATTTTCCTGCGCTTCGCCGAGGCCCGTTTCGCGCTGCGCCGCGCCGACCTGGAGGCCGCCGGCAGCAAGGCGCGCCGCGGCGCCTCGCGCCTCGACGACCCGGCCGCCTACCACGCGAACAACGGCCTGTACCTCACGCCCAACGCCCGCTTCGACCACCTGCTCGCGCTGCCCGAAGGTGCTGCCATCGGGCAGGCGCTCAACGATGCGATGGCCGACATCGAGCGCCACAACGAGCAGCTCGCCGGCGTGCTGCCGCGCACCTACCAGCTCTTCACCAGCGCGCTGCTCAAAGACCTGCTGAAGAAGGTCAGCGAGGTGCCCGTGAACCTCGACTACGACGCCTTCGGCCGCATCTACGAATACTTTCTCGGCGAGTTCGCGCGCACCGAGGGCTCGAAGGGCGGCGAGTTCTACACGCCGAGCAGCATCGTGCGCTTACTGGTCGAAGTGATCGAGCCCTTCCACGGCCGCATCCTCGACCCGGCCTGCGGCTCGGGCGGCATGTTCGTGCAGAGCGCGCG
>JAYVTD010000201.1:0-3277 GCA_043774765.1 Rhizobacter sp.
GCGAGCTTGTTGCCGCCGGTCGCTGCCAGCGCTTCCTGGATCGCGTGCGCTTCGAGCTCGGCCACGGCCTGCGGCAGGGGTTTGATGTGGGCGATGGCGGCCTCTCCGAGCGGCAGACGCGCGGCACGCTCGGGCGCTGACAACAACGGCGTTGCCACGCCGATCGTGCCCGCACCGTCAGGCAACGCGGGCACGCCGCCACCCACCCTCAGGGCGCCGAAATGGCGCGCCGTCAGCAGCGGGTCATCAGTCATCAGCGTGGCCTGTTCCAGCACGTTGCGCAGCTCGCGGATGTTGCCGGGCCACGGGTGGCGCGCCAGCAGGTCGAGCGCGTCGGCCGACACGCTCTTGTGCGCCAGGCCGCTGCGGCGGGCGATGTCTTCGGCCAGGGTTTCGACCAGCGCTTCCAGATCGGCGATGCGCTCGCGCAGCGCCGGCAGGCGAATCGGCAGCACGTTGAGCCGGTAGTACAGGTCGGCGCGGAAGCTGCCGGCCGCCACCATCGCCGGCAGGTCGCGGCTGGTGGCCGCGATGATGCGCACGTCCACGTGCTGCACCTGGTTGCTGCCGAGCGGCTCGACCTCCTGCTCCTGCAGCACCCGCAGCAGCTTGCTCTGCAGGCCGAGCGGCATGTCGCCGATCTCGTCGAGCAGCAGCGTGCCGCCGTCCGCCAATTTGAACTTGCCATCGCGGCCCTTGCGCTCGGCGCCGGTGTAGGCGCCCGGCGCCACGCCGAAGAACTCGGCTTCGAGCAAAGTCTCGGGCACGGCCGCGATGTTGATGCCGATGAAAGGCTTGGCCGCCCGCAGGCTCGCCGCGTGGATGCCGTGCGCGAGCAGCTCCTTGCCGGTGCCGGTTTCGCCGAGCAGCAAGACCGTGCTGTCGGTCTGCGCCACGCGCCGCGCCTGGCGTTTCACTTCGACCGCCGCCGCGCTCGCGCCCACGAAGCTCGCGAGCGAATGTTTCGGCTTGCGGTGCTGCGTGAGGTGCGCCGCGAGCTGTTCGCGCGCTTCGACGAGCTCGCGCTGGAGGCGCGAGAACTTCGCCATCAGCGGCTGCATCGTGGTTTCGGGGTGGTCGAGCAGCACCATGCCCATCGCGCCGATCACCTGGCCGGCCGCATCCCGCAGCGGCAGGCGGCTGACGAGAAAAGTGCCGGCGTGGTTGCTGAGCAGGTCGACCAGGATCGCCTGGCCGGTGTCGATCACCTGCGCCATCAGCGTGTTGGGCACGACCTCTTCGACACGCCGGCCGACGAAGTCTTCCTCGGAGTGGCCGAGGCTGGGCAGGAACTGCTTGTAGCCTTCGCTGATCCAGACGATGCGGTGCTCGCGGTCGACCACCATCATGCCCATCGCGGTGCTGGCGAGCGTGTCGAACATGCTCTGTGCGGCGAGCTTGAGCACTGCGTCGGCGTCGGCGGGCAGCTGGGAGGGGTGGGGGCTTTCGTGGCGGGGCATCGGCGGCGCTGCAAGTGTCTGAATGGCAGGCACTGTAGCGGCTGCGCGCGCTTGGCGCGAGCTGGCAAACACCCGGTCGGCACGCGCTTGCCAGGTCATCGACAACACCCTGATGTTGTAATTATGAATTATTGATTGTAGAGTTTGTACATGGTCACCCCCACCCCTCTGCGCCCGGCGTCGATGCACGAAGAGGTCGCGACCCGGCTTCGCAACATGGTCTTCGAACGCCAGCTCGCACCTGGCCAATGGATCGACGAGCTGGCACTCGCGAACGACTGGCAGATCAGCCGCACCCCGCTGCGCGAAGCGCTCAAGGTTCTGGCCGCCGAAGGCCTCGTGACCTCGGTGCCGCGCCAGGGCTGCAAGGTCACCGAGATGTCGGAAGACGACGCCGACGAGTTGTTCCCGGTGATGGCGCTGCTCGAAGGCCGCTGCGCCCATGAAGCCGCGCTGCGCGCCAGCGACGATGCGCTGCTGCACCTGCAACGCCTGCACGACCAGTTGGAGCGCACCGCAGCGGCGCATGACCTGGACGGCTACTACCGCGTCAACCATGAGTTCCACAGCGCCGTGCAGAGCCTGGCCGCCAACCGCTGGTTGGACCGTGTCTCAGCCGACCTGCGCCGCTTCATGCGCCTCTGGCGCGGTCGCCAACTCAAGCTGCCGGGGCGGATCGAGGCGTCGATTCAGGAGCACCGCGAATTGCTGGCGGCGATCGTCGAGCGCGACCCGGCCCGGGCCGAGCGCGCAATGCACGATCACCTGATGGCCCAATCGCGCGCGCTGACAACCTTGCAGCATCTGGAATCCAGCGAGTCAACCACCGGCGCCACCGATGCTCACCCTCCCGAAGATGCCCGCCAACGACACGCCTGATCCTGCTGGCCGGCAGCCGCCCGCTGTGGCGGTCTCGGCAGCCAAAGCACCCAAGCCTCGCCGCGCCGACCCCGCGCTGCGCACGCTGCTGCTGGACTGCCGACGCCTGCTGTCTGACCGCGGCCAAGCCAACAGCCCAGGCATTGCCGCCTCCGTCATCCAGCAGATCGACGCGCTGGCCGAAGACAGCCGGGGCCGCTTCTACGAACACCTGGCCCGCGACTTCTCGCCCGACCCCAAGCAGGTGGTGGCGGCAGCGATGGCCTACGCAAATGCACCGACCAACGTCGAGCACCTGGTGCGGCTGACGCAATCGGCCGAGCCGCCACGGCAGGAGTTGTTCCGGCGCCTGAACCGCGCGCCGGGCGGTACGTCGGCGATCGTGCGCTTGCGCCAAGGCCTGCTCGAGCGCCTGCCCAAACGGGGCGTCGACATCGCCGGCCTGGCCGGCGTCGAGCATGACCTTCTGCACCTGCTGGGCAGTTGGTTCAACCCCGGCTTCTTGCAGATGCGCAAGGTGGATTGGAATTCGCCGGCACGGCTGCTGGAGCAGATCATTCGCCACGAGGCCGTGCACGAGGTCGACGGCTGGGACGACCTGCGCCGCCGCCTGCAGCCCGTCCGCCGCTGCTTCGCCTTCTTTCACCCCCAGTTGCAGAGCCAGTACCCCCAGCCCCCCGAGGGGGTTCGGCAAAGTGGCCAAGCCACATTTGCTCAAGAGCCGCTGATCTTTGTCGAGGTCGCGTTGCTGCCCGACATGGCCGGCGCGATTGCACCGCTGATCGACAAGAAGTCGCCGCCGCAGCCGCCCGAGGCCTTCAAGGTAGCGGTGTTCTACTCCATCAGCAACTGCCAGCCAGGACTGCGCAACGTCTCGCTGGGCAACTTTTTGATCAAGCGCGTGGCCGAGCAGTTGAAGCGCGAACTTCCCCAGCTCA
>JAYVTD010000202.1:0-3266 GCA_043774765.1 Rhizobacter sp.
AACGACGCGCGGCGAGAGCCGGCGGAAGTCCGCTGAGCGTAACGCCAACTCCCGGCGTGCGCGTGCAGTGCTCACGACGAAAAGCAGCCGTTCGAACGGCATTTCAGCACACAGTGGGCCACTGGCGCGGCCCACCGAGGCTGAAGGCTGCGCTTTTCAGCGCGTTTTTAGCGCGTCGCGGATCTCGCGCAGCAACACCACGTCTTCGGCCGGTGCGGCCGGGGGCGGCGGCGGTGCATCCTTTTTCAGGCGGTTGATCTGCTTGACCATCAAGAAGATGATGAACGCCAGGATGATGAAGTTGATCGCCACGGTGATGAAGTTGCCGTAGGCGAACAGCGGCACGCCGGCCTTGGTGAGCGCGTCGTAGGTCATCGCGCCCTTGTAGTCGGCCGGCGGGCTCGACAGCATGATGAAGTAGCTTGAGAAGTCCAGGCCGCCGAAGATCTTGCCGACCACCGGCATGATCAGGTCCTTGACGATCGAGTCGACGATCTTGCCGAAGGCTGCACCGATGATGACGCCGACCGCGAGGTCGACGACATTGCCCTTCATCGCAAACTCTTTGAACTCTGACGTAACACTCATGTTGGTCACTCCTTGTGGGGCTTTTTATGAAGAAACCGCAGCGCTGCGGCCACGGTGCGGCAGTATTGCTGACTCGGTGCTGAATGCAAGCGCTGGCCGGCGCCCCGGTGTCGGGCTGCGCGAAGGGTGGCACCGTTGTCGTTTGCGGGCCGCGCGGCACGAGCGCATTTCACATCTTGCAGGCGCCGGCGGGGCTTGGCGCGTCCGCTAGAATCTCGGGTTGACCCTGATTTGAAGTTTTGTTCGAGGAGCCTCATGAGTGACCAGCAAATCGACAGCGGCAAACGCACCTGGATCATCGCTTCCAGCTGCGCCGGTGTCGCAGGAGCCGGCTTTGCAGCCGTGCCGTTCGTCAGCAGTTTCCAGCCCTCCGAGCGCGCACGCGCTGCCGGCGCCGCCGTCGAAGTCGACATCAGCGCGCTGAAGGCCGGCGAGAAGATGACGGTCGAGTGGCGTGGCAAGCCGGTGTGGATCGTCAAGCGCACGCCCGAACAGCTGGCCGAGCTGCCCAAGGTCGACAGCTTGCTGGCCGACCCGAAGTCGGCGCGCAACCCGGCCGAGCTGACGCCGGAATACGCACGCAACGAAAACCGCTCGCGCAAACCGGAGCTGCTGGTCGTCGTGGGCATCTGCTCGCACCTGGGCTGCTCGCCGTCGGACAAATTCACGCCGGGCGCCCAGCCCTCGCTGCCCGACGACTGGGCCGGCGGTTTCCTGTGCCCCTGCCACGGTTCCACGTTCGACATGGCCGGCCGCGTCTACAAGAACAAGCCCGCGCCCGACAACCTGGAAGTGCCGCCGCACATGTACTTGTCGGACACACGGCTGATCATTGGCGAAGACAAGAAGGCCTGACTCGGCCGGCAAGCTGATCGCAAATCGATCGGATGCCCGAACAGCACCTCAGGAGTATCAAGACATGGCTGTTTACAAAGAAGCGCCCGCCAACGCCACGGCGCCGCAAAAGCTGCTGAACTGGGTCGACAACCGGTTCCCGCTGTCCAAGCTCTACAACGAGCACCTCGGCGAGTACTACGCGCCGAAGAACTTCAACTTCTTCTACATCTTCGGCTCGCTCGCGATGCTGGTGCTGGTGATCCAGATCGTCACCGGCATCTTCCTGGTGATGCACTACAAGCCCGATGCCAGCCTGGCGTTCGCGTCGGTCGAATACATCATGCGCGACGTGCCGGGCGGCTGGATCATCCGCTACATGCACTCGACCGGCGCGAGCGCGTTTTTCATCGTCATCTACCTGCACATGTTCCGCGGCCTGCTCTACGGCAGCTACCGCAAGCCGCGCGAACTGGTCTGGATTTTCGGCTGCGGCATCTTCCTGTGCCTGATGGCGGAGGCGTTCATGGGCTACTTGCTGCCCTGGGGCCAGATGAGCTACTGGGGCGCGCAGGTGATCGTGAACCTGTTCGCCGCCGTGCCCTTCATCGGCCCGGATCTGGCGCTGCTGATCCGCGGTGACTACGTGGTCGGTGATGCCACGCTGAACCGCTTCTTCAGCTTCCACGTGATCGCGGTGCCGCTGGTGCTGCTCGGCCTGGTGGCGGCGCACATCATCGCACTGCACGAAGTCGGCTCGAACAACCCCGACGGCGTGGAGATCAAAGCCAAGAAGGACGCGAAGGGCGTGCCGCTCGACGGCATTCCCTTCCACCCGTACTACACGGTGCACGACATCTACGCCGCCAGCATCTTCCTGATGCTGTTCACTCTGGTCGTGTTCTTCGCGCCCGAGGGCGGTGGTTATTTCCTCGAGTACAACAACTTCATCGAAGCCAACCCGCTGAAGACCCCGGCCCATATTGCGCCGGTCTGGTACTTCACGCCGTACTACTCGATGCTGCGCGCCACCAACGACCTGATGATCAACGTGCTGTCGGTGCTGCTGGCACTCGGCGCCGTGCTCGGCATCGTGCGCGGTGGCTTCGGTATGGCGGGCAAGGTCGCGCTGGCCGTCGGCGCGCTGGTCGCCGTCGCCCTTCTCAAGACCTTCGACGCCAAGTTCTGGGGCGTGGTCGTGATGGGCGGCGCCGTTGTCATCATGTTCTTCCTGCCCTGGCTCGATCGCAGCCTGGCCAAGTCGATCCGCTACCGCCCCGACTGGCACAAGGTCGTGTACGGCGTGTTCGTGTTCTTCTTCCTCGTGCTCGGCTACCTGGGCGTGCAGCCGCCGTCGGATGTCGGCAACTACGTCTCGCAGATCGGCACGCTGCTGTACTTCGGCTTCTTCCTGCTGATGCCTTGGTGGAGCCGCCTGGGCACCTTCAAGCCGGTCCCCGAGCGCGTGACATTCGCCGCCCACTGAACGCGCTCGCCGGAGCACCCACACAATGAAAAAACTCTTCCTCGCGCTGCTGGTCTCGTTCGGTTGCGCCTCCGCCGTTTGTGCCAGCGAAGGCGGCTACCCCTGGGACAAGTTCCCGGTCGAAAAGACCACCGACATGGCGGCGCTGCAGAACGGTGCCAAGGTCTTCGTCAACTACTGCCTGAACTGCCATTCGGCGGCCTACATGCGCTACAACCGCATGCAGGACATCGGCCTGACCGAAGCGCAGATCAAGGGCAACCTGCTGTTCGCGACCGACAAGGTCGGCGACACGATGAAAGTCTCGCTCGACGCGAAACAGGCCAAAGACTATTTCGGCGCCCAGCCGCCCGACCTG
>JAYVTD010000203.1:0-4460 GCA_043774765.1 Rhizobacter sp.
CAACGCGAGCGTCACAGATGCGTGACAGCGAATGCTTCGGGCCATAATCGCGCGTTCCGAAATCCCCTTGCCGCCAACGAAGCAACGTCGAAAGGGCACGATTGTTTTCGATCATACAAGCCGCCGGTTGGCCGATCTGGCCGCTGCTCATCTGCTCGATCGCCGCATTGACCCTGATCATCGAACGCTTCTCGAGCTTGCGTCTCTCGCGGGTGGCGCCGACTCGCCTCCTCGATGAAGTGATCTCGGTCACGCGCGCCCATCTGCCCTCGCCCGACGTCGTCAACAAGCTCGCCGAGAACTCGGTCCTCGGCACGGTGCTCGCTGCCGGCCTGCGCGCCGTGATCGCCGAGCCGCGCATCACCGAGAGCAGCCTGCGGGCGACATTCGAGTCGGCCGGCCGCGCTGCCGTGCACCGGCTCGAGCGCTACCTCAACACGCTGGGCACGATCGCTTCCGCCGCGCCGTTGCTGGGCCTCATGGGCACCGTCATCGGCATGATCGAGATCTTCGGCTCGCAAGCCCCGAACGGCGGCAACAACCCGGCATTGCTCGCGCACGGCATCTCGGTCGCGCTCTACAACACCGCACTCGGTCTGATGATCGCGATTCCGGCGCTGATGTTCTATCGCTACTTCCGCGGCCTCGTCGACTCGTACACGCTCGAGATGGAGCAGGCATCGGACCGGCTCGTGCCGCACCTGATGCGCTTCGCGGCCCCGCGGCACGCCGTTTGAAATGTCGACCCCTACGTCGCTTCGCTCCTGCCCCCCGAGGGGGCACTCAGCCGCCTTGGGGCGGCCCTGCGCCGTCTGAGCCCGCACGACCATGAACTTTCGCAAGCAACGGATGGAAGAGCCCGAGATCAACCTGATCCCGTTCATCGACGTGTTGCTGGTCGTGCTGATCTTCCTGATGCTCTCGACCACGTACTCGAAGTTCACCGAGTTGCAGATCACGTTGCCGGTGGCCAACGCCGACAAGGCGCGCGACCGTCCGCGCGAGATCATCGTCTCGGTGGCCGGCGACGGACGTTATTCGGTGAACCGCAAACCGGTCGACGGCCGCAGCGTCGAACTGCTGACGAGCGAACTGGTGGCCGCGGCCGCTGGCTCGACCGAGATGGTCGTGATTGTCTCGGCAGACGCCACGGCCGCGCACCAGAGCGTGGTCAACGTGATGGACGCGGCACGCCGCGCGAACCTGCCGCGCCTGGCCTTCGCGACCCAGACCTCGTCCGGCGGCGAGGCGCGCTGAACGCGCGCCCGGCCGCGGCGAACCGAGCTTGAACAACGGGGCCGGCGCTTCGCACCGGCTGGAGCGCGTGTGGCTGGGGCGCGGCCCGCTCGCGCTGGCGCTGCTGCCGCTGGCCTGGGCTTTCGGAGCGCTGACGGCCCTGCACAGATGGCTCTATCGACTCGGCTGGCGGCGTGCGCAGACATTGCCGGTGCCGGTGGTCGTGGTCGGCAACCTGATCGTCGGTGGTGCCGGCAAGACGCCGACCGTGATGGCGATCGTGGCACTGCTGCGCCGCCACGGCTTCACGCCCGGCATCGTCTCGCGCGGCTACGGCCGCAGCGACGACGGCACGCTCGAAGTGCAGCCGCACACGGTGGCGGCAGCGTGCGGCGACGAGCCCTTGTTGATGCGCTTGCGCACCGGCGCGCCGGTGTTCGTCGGCCGCGACCGGGCGGCGGCCGGGCGAGCGCTGCTGCACGCGCACCCTGCCGTCGACATCGTGGTCAGCGACGATGGCCTGCAGCACCTGCAACTGGCCCGCGATGCGCAGGTGCTGGTGTTCGACGAACGGGGTGTCGGCAACGGCTTGCTGCTGCCGGCCGGGCCGCTGCGCGAACCTTTGCCGAGCTCGGTGCCGGCGCGCAGCGTCGTGCTCTACAACGCATCGGCTGCATCGACAGCGCTGCCCGGCAGCCTGGCCACGCGCTCGCTCGCCGGCGTGGTCGCGCTCGCGGCCTGGCACGCCGGGCAAGGCGGGTCGATGGCCGAACTCGAATCGTTGCATGGCCGGCCACTCGTCGCCGCGGCGGGCGTGGCCCGACCGAACCGCTTCTTCGAAATGCTGCGGCAACATGGCTTGCAGATCAGCCCCCTGCCCCTGCCCGATCACTTCGACTTCACCACGCTGCCCTGGCCGACCGGCACGAGCGACGTCGTGTTGACCGAAAAAGACGCTGTCAAGCTGCCCGCCGCACGCGTGGGCGCGACACACGTGTGGGTCGCAGCGCTAGACTTCGCGCTCCCCGCGGCCTTCGAAACCGCGCTGCTGTCCCTGTTGCCAGCCCCACCCAAACCCGTGCACGGACCCGCCCATGGAAACCAGACTGCTTGACCTGCTCGTCTGCCCGATCTGCAAAGGCCCGCTCGAACACCTGCGCCCGCCGGTGCAGCCGCAACAGGAACTCGTGTGCCGCGCCGACGGCCTGGCCTTTCCGGTGCGCGATGGCATTCCGGTGATGCTGGAAAGCGAAGCCCGTTCGCTCGACGCGGCGCCACCTTCGGTCGCATGAGCTTCACCGTGCTCGTGCCGGCGCGGCTCGCGTCCACGCGCTTGCCCAACAAACCGCTCGCCGACATCGGCGGTGTGCCGATGATCGTGCGCGTCGCGCGCCAGGCCGCGTTGTCGTCGGCGAGCGCGGTGATCGTCGCCGCGGACCACGCCGTCATCGTCGAAGCCTGCGTGGCGCACGGCGTGCGCGCGCTGCTGACCCGTGATGACCACGCGACCGGCAGCGACCGCCTCGCCGAAGCCTGCGTGCTGCTCGGCCTGCACGGTCAGAGTGTCGTCGTCAACGTGCAGGGCGACGAGCCGCTGATCGACCCGACGCTGATCGACGCCTGCGCCGCGCTGCTGAGCCAGCGCCCCGACTGCGTGATGAGTACCGCCGCCCACGCCATCGACACGATGGAAGAATTCGACAACCCGAACGTCGTGAAGGTCGTGCTCGACGCCGCGAACAACGCACTGTATTTCTCGCGCGCGCCGATCCCGTGGTGGCGCGACACGCGGGCCGCGGGCGGCAGCGCCATGCCCTCACCCGCCCCGCTGCGCCACATCGGCCTGTACGCCTACCACGCCGGTTTCCTGCGGCGCTTTCCGAGCCTGCCACCGAGCCCGCTCGAAGGCATCGAGGCGCTGGAGCAACTGCGTGTGTTGTGGCACGGTGAACGCATCGTCGTGCACGTCAGCGACGTGCGGCCCGGGCCGGGGGTCGACACCCCCGAAGACCTGGCACGCGTGCGCGCCCTCTTCGCCTGAATTGCAACGCGCGCCGCGGCCGCGGCGGCGTCAGCTTGGCGCAGGGGGGTGCATGTTATTCTCGTTGCGAGGCATGCAAGGGCCGGCCAGCGCCACCCTGCTCTGCGCACATAAAACAGAACGAGGACACCCATGAGACTGATCCTGTTGGGCGCCCCTGGCGCGGGCAAGGGAACGCAGGCGACATTCATCTGCAAGCGCTTCGGCATCCCGCAGATCTCCACCGGTGACATGCTGCGCACGGCCGTCAAGGCCGGCACCGAACTCGGTCTGGCTGCGAAGAAGGTGATGGACTCGGGCGGCCTCGTCAGCGACGACATCATCATCGGCCTGGTCAAGGAACGCATCACCCAGCCCGACTGCGCCAGCGGCTTCCTGTTCGACGGTTTTCCGCGAACCATCGTGCAGGCCGATGCGATGAAAACGGCCGGTGTGAAGCTCGACCTGGTGCTCGAGATCGACGTGCCCGATGAAGCCATCATCGAGCGCATGAGCGGCCGGCGTGTGCACGTGGCCTCGGGCCGTTCCTACCACCTGAAGTTCAACCCGCCGAAGCTGGCGGGCAAGGACGACGTGACCGGCGAAGACCTGATCCAGCGTGTCGACGATGCCGAAGAAACGGTGCGCAACCGCCTCGCGATCTACAAGAGCCAGACCCGGCCGCTGGTTGAGTACTACTCGAAGTGGGCCGACAGCGGCGCGGCCGATGCGCCCCGCTACCGCAAGATCAGCGGCACCGGCAGCGTCGACGAGATCACCAATCGCGCGCTCGCGGCGCTGGGCTGAACCGCAGCCGTTTTTCGGAGTTTTCAATGGACATCGCAGGCAAGGTTTTCATCGTCACAGGGGGTGCGTCGGGTCTGGGCGAAGGCACGGCACGAATGCTCGCAGCGCACGGCGCGAAGGTCGTCATCGCCGATCTGCAAGCCGACAAGGGGGAGGCACTTGCAGCCGAACTGGGTGGTCCCGTCGTGGCTCAATTCGTCAAGTGCGACGTGAGCCAGGAGGCCGATAGCCAGGCCGCGGTCGCCAAGGCCGTGGCGATGGGAAAGCTCGTGGGCCTGGTCAACTGCGCCGGCATCGCACCGGCTTCGAAGACCGTCGGCAAGGACGGCGCGCACGCGCTGCATACGTTCGCGAAGGTGATCACCGTCAACCTGATCGGCAGCTTCAACATGATCCG
>JAYVTD010000204.1:0-7334 GCA_043774765.1 Rhizobacter sp.
TTCGGGTTGTTCGACTGGAACTGGTTGCGGCAATGGTGGCCGGTGATCCTGATCGCCGTGGGCGTGTGGTCGATCATCGACCGCAGGCCGGGCGACAAGCACCCTTCACAGGGCATTGACAAAAAACCATGAAGTTCGTTGACGAGGCCACCATCGACGTGGTGGCCGGTGATGGCGGCAACGGTTGCATGAGCTTCCGTCGCGAAAAATTCCTGCCCTTCGGCGGGCCGAATGGTGGCGATGGCGGCAAGGGCGGGAGTGTGTTCGCCGTGGGCGACCGCAACCTGAACACGCTCATCGACTTTCGTTACGCGCGCCGTCACGAAGGCCGGCGCGGCGAGAACGGGCGCGGCTCCGACCAGTACGGCGCGGCGGCCGAAGACATCGTGATGCGCATGCCGATGGGCACGGTCATCACCGACACCGAGACCAACCAGGTCATCGCCGAACTGCTGGTACCCGACGAAAAGGTGCTGATCGTCAAAGGGGGCGACGGCGGTTTCGGCAACCTGCATTTCAAGACCAGCACCAACCGCGCGCCGCTTCAGAAAACCCCCGGCTGGCCCGGCGAACAGAAGAAGCTCAAGCTCGAGCTGCGCGTGCTTGCCGACGTGGGTTTGCTGGGCATGCCCAACGCCGGCAAGTCGTCTTTGATCACCGCGATCTCGAACGCGCGGCCGAAGATCGCCGACTACCCGTTCACGACGCTGCACCCCAACCTTGGCGTGGTGCGGGTGGCGCCCGAGCAGAGTTTTGTCGTGGCCGACATTCCGGGCCTGATCGAAGGCGCTTCCGAAGGCGCCGGTCTTGGCCACCTGTTCCTGCGCCACCTGCAGCGCACTCATTTGCTGCTGCACCTCATCGACTTTGCACCCTTCGACGAAACGGTCGACCCGGTCGCGCAGGCCAAGGCCATCGTCGGCGAACTGAAGAAGTACGACCAGGCGCTGTACGAAAAACCGCGCTGGGTCGTGCTCAACAAGATGGACATGGTTCCGGCCGAAGCGCGAGAAAAACGCGTCAAGGACTTCGTCAAGCGCTTCAAGTGGAAGGGCCCGGTCTTCCAGATCTCTGCGCTCACGCGCGAAGGCTGTGACACACTGATCCGCGCGATCTACCAACACGTGTCGGCGCTGAAGAACGTGATCCCCGACGACCCGGATCCCCGCTTCGACGAGGCGAGCGCGAAACCTGCGCCATGAGTGAAGCGCTGCTGCGCGCACGGCGCATCGTCGTCAAGGTCGGCTCCAGCCTCGTGACCAACGAAGGCCGCGGAGTTGATGCCGACGCGGTGAGCAACTGGTGCCGGCAGATGGCGCTGCTCGCCGGCCAGGGGCGCGAGGTCGTGATGGTGTCCAGCGGCGCTATCGCCGAAGGTATGAAGCGCCTCGGCTGGGCTGTGCGGCCGAAGGAAATCCACGAATTGCAGGCCGCTGCTGCGGTCGGGCAGATGGGCCTGGCGCAGATTTACGAGTCGAAGCTGCGCGAACACGGCATGGGCAGCGCCCAGGTGCTGCTCACGCACGCCGACCTTGCCGACCGCGAGCGCTATCTGAACGCACGCTCGACCCTGCTCACGCTGCTGTCTCACCGTGTCATACCGGTGATCAACGAAAACGACACCGTCGTCAACGACGAGATCAAGTTCGGCGACAACGACACACTCGGTGCGCTCGTCGCCAACCTCGTCGATGCCGACGCGCTCGTCATCCTGACGGACCAGCGCGGTCTGTACTCGGCCGACCCGCGCAAAGACACTTCCGCGCGATTCATCGACGTAGCGCGCGCCGGCGATCCGGAACTCGAAGCCATGGCGGGCGGTGCCGGCTCCAGCATCGGCCGCGGCGGGATGATCACCAAGGTGCTGGCCGCCAAACGCGCCGCCAGCAGCGGCACGAGCACGGTGATCGCCTACGGGCGTGAACCCGACGTGCTGGTGCGCCTGGCCGCCGGCGAACCCATCGGCACGGCGCTGATCGCGCCGACGCAGAAGCTCGCGGCCCGCAAGCAGTGGATGGTCGATCACCTGCAGCTCCGCGGTGCGGTGGTCATTGACGACGGCGCGGCACGCAAGGTGCGTGACGAAGGCAAGAGCCTGCTGCCGATCGGTGTGACCGAGGTGCAGGGCGAGTTTCATCGGGGCGACGTGATCGCGGTGCGAAACCTCAAGGGAGTTGAGCTGGCGCGTGGCCTCGCGAACTACGGCAGCAGCGAGGCCCGCCTGATCGCGCGCAAGCCGTCAGGCGAGTTCGAAAAACTGCTGGGTTACACCGCCGAGCCCGAGATGATCCACCGCGACAACCTCGTGCTGGCCTGAAGCTCAACCCTCGGGCTTGCTGTCGGGTGGCCCCAGGGGAGCAGGTTCGGTCACCCTCGGCTGTTCGGCGCCGAACTCGTGGGAAGGATCGAGATCGTCGCGATGGTGCGGCCGCATGCCCGAGCGCAGATAGCGGTTGTGGTGCGTGCCACGCGGCAGAAAGCGCGCCAGTTCGGTCAGCGCCATCTGGTACACGTCGCGCTTGAACTCGATCACAAGTTCGAGCGGCACCCAGTACTCGTTCCAGCGCCACGCGTCGAACTCGGGGTGGTCGGTGGCGCGCAGGTTCATGTCGCTGTCGCGGCCGACCAGCTGCAGCAGGAACCAGATCTGCTTCTGCCCGCGGTAGTGGCCACGCGCATCACGCCGTATGAAATGGTCGGGCACCTCGTAGCGCAGCCAGTCGCGCGTGCGCGCAACGATGCGCACATGCTCGGGCACAAGACCCACTTCTTCGTGGAGCTCGCGGAACATCGCCTGCTCGGGCGTTTCGCCGTATTTGATGCCCCCTTGCGGGAACTGCCAGGAATGGGTGCGGATGCGTTTGCCCCAGAAAACCTGGTTCCTCTGGTTGAGCAGGACGATGCCGACGTTGGGTCTGAACCCTTCACGGTCGAGCATAATCAACCCCAATTCATTCGTTGAATTCATTATTACACCGGCATGACGGGAAACAACCCCGTGGGTTTCCCGACAGGCTCTGCCGGTGATGCGCCAGCCGCTTGCGGTGCGCCACCCCGTTCGCTTCACACCGCATTGCCGCCGCATGAAAGCCACCCAGTTCTTCATCTCCACACTCAAAGAAGCACCCGCTGACGCCGAAGTCGCGAGCCACAAGCTCATGATGCGGGCCGGTTTCATCAAGCGGCTCGGCGCGGGCATCTACAGCTACATGCCGATGGGCCTGCGCGTGATCCGGAAGGTCGAGGCCATCATTCGCGAAGAGATGAACCGCGCGGGTGCCGTCGAGCTGTTGATGCCGGTAGTGCAGCCGGCGGAGCTGTGGCAGGAGTCGGGCCGTTTCCAGGCCTACGGCCCCGAGCTGATGCGCATCAAGGACCGGCACGAGCGCGACTTCATCATCCAGCCGACCAGCGAAGAAGTCATCACCGACATCGCCCGCCAAGAGCTGCGCAGCTACCGGGCGCTGCCGAAGAATTTCTATCACATCCAGACCAAGTTCCGCGACGAGCGCCGGCCGCGTTTCGGCGTGATGCGCGGGCGCGAGTTCACGATGAAGGACGCGTATTCCTTCGACCGCGATCCCGAGGCCGCGGGCAAGAGCTACGAGCAGATGTTTAACGCCTACGTGCGCATCTTCGAACGCATGGGCCTGACGTTTCGCGCCGTGGCGGCCGACACCGGCGCGATCGGTGGCGACCGATCGCACGAGTTCCAGGTCATTGCCGACACCGGCGAAGACGCGATCGTCTATTGCCCGACGTCCGACTACGCAGCCAACATCGAACTGGCCGAGGCCCTGCCCTTGATCGCGCAGCGTGCCGCCGCTTCCGCTGCGATGGTGAAGGCACCGACACCGGGCAAGAGCACTTGCGAAGACGTCGCCGTCCTGCTCGGCGTGCCGCTCGCGAACACCGTCAAGTCGCTGGTGCTCGCCACCGACGAAAAGAGCCCATCGGGTGACGTGCTGAAGACGACCGTGTGGTTGCTGCTGGTGCGCGGCGACCATTCGCTCAACGAGATCAAGGCCAACAAGGTGCCCGGCCTCAAAGACGGTTTCCGCTTTGCCACTGGTGCCGAGATCGACACCCATTTCGGTTGCAAGCCGGGGTACCTCGGGCCGATCCACCTGAAGCAGCCCGTCAAGATCGTCGCCGACCGCACCGTGGCCGCGATGAGTGACTTCATCTGCGGCGCCAACGAGGGTGACTATCACTTCACCGGCATCAACTGGGGCCGCGACCTGCCCGAGCCCGACCTGGTGGCCGACATCCGCAACGTCGTCGCCGGCGACCCTTCACCCGACGGCAAGGGCGTGCTCGCGATCCAGCGTGGCATCGAGGTCGGCCACGTGTTTTTCCTCGGCACCAAGTACAGCGAAGCGATGAAGGCGACTTTCCTCGACGAGACCGGCAAGCCGCAGCTGATGCAAATGGGTTGCTATGGCATCGGCGTCACCCGCATCCTCGGCGCGGCGATCGAGCAGAACCACGACGAGCGAGGCATCGTCTGGCCGCTGGCGCTCGCACCGTTCAGCGTGGTGATCTGCCCGATCGGCTACGACCGTTCGCCCGAGGTGCAGGCCGCGGCCGACCAACTGCACGACGACCTGCAGGCGGCGGGTGCCGACGTGATGCTCGACAACCGTGGCGAGCGCCCCGGCGCGATGTTCGCCGACTGGGAACTGGTGGGCGTGCCGCACCGCGTGGTGCTCTCCGACCGCGGTTTGAAAGAAGGCAAGGTCGAGTACCAGGGAAGGCGCGACGCGCAAGCGACTTCGCTGCCGCTGGCCGACGTGATGGCCTTGCTGAAGGCCAAGCTCGGCGCATGAGCGACCACCTCTCCCCTTCCGGGAGAGCTCGTCGCCGGGTCTGCGCGGCCGCGTTGTTGAGCCCCTGCGTCGCACTGCTGCCGCAACGCGCGCACGCCGGCGCGCAGGTCGAAGAGCCGCTGGCCGACTCGGTGCGCTCGGCGCTCGGTGCGGCCGTCAACGACAGTGCGCCACCCAAGCCGGTGTTCGAGAACATCGAAGAGCGCCTAGTGTACCTGCGCTGGCTCGGCGAGATGAGCAACCGCCTCAAGCGACGGAAGACCGAACACGTAGTGCGGGTCGAGTTTCTCGAGACGCTCTGGTACGCGAGCAAGCGCGCCGGCCTGGAGCCGTCGCTGGTGCTTGGGCTGGTGCAGGTCGAGAGCGGGTTCCGCAAGTACGCGATCAGCAGTGTGGGTGCGCGTGGGTACATGCAGGTGATGCCCTTCTGGGCGCGCCTGATCGGCGACGGCGATGCGAGCCGCCTGTTTCACATGCAGACCAATCTGGCGTTTGGCTGCGTGATCCTGCGCCACTACCTCAACCGGGAAAAAGGCGACATGTACATGGCGCTGGGCCGCTACAACGGCAGCCGCGGGCGCCCGGAGTATCCGAACGCGGTGTTCGCGTCGCAGCGGCTCTGGGTTTACAAGCCGGAAGCCTGAGCCTCACCGTTCAAAGGCCGCGCCAGGATTTCGGGGCGGCTTCGTTCACGCCGAGCAGCGCGAGCACCCGCTCCACCGTGTCGTCGACCAGCTCGTCGATGCTCTGCGGCCGGTGGTAGAACGCCGGCAGCGGCGGAAAGATCACGCCGCCCATCTCGGTCACGGCCGTCATGTTGCGCAGGTGGGCCAGGTTGAACGGCGTTTCGCGCACCATCAACACGAGCCGGCGGCGCTCTTTCAGCGCCACGTCGGCGGCACGCGTGAGCAGGTTGTCCGACAGCCCGTGCGCCACCGAGGCCAGCGTCTTCATCGAACAGGGTGCCACGACCATCGCATCGGCTGCAAACGAACCGCTGGCGATCGCGGCGCCCACGTCGGCCGGGTTGTAGGCCACGTCGGCCAGCGCTTCGAGCGACTTGCGGTCGAGCCCGAGTTCGTGATGCACGTTGAGCACACCGGCCGGGCTGGCGACCAGATGGGTTTCGCGCCCCGCCGCCTTAAGCCGGGCCAGCAGGCGAACGGCATACACCGCGCCTGTGGCGCCGGTGATGCCGACGACGATGCGTGTGGCGATCTTCAGGCCCCGATCAGGGGTTGAAGCTCACCAGCTTCGTACATCTCCATCATGATGTCCGAGCCGCCGACGAATTCACCGTTGACGTAGAGCTGCGGGATCGTCGGCCAGTTGGCGTAGTCCTTGATGCCCTGGCGAATGCCTTCGTCTTCGAGTACGTTGACGGTCGTCAGGTCGTTCGCGCCGCAGGCCTTGAGCACCTGGATCGCGCGCCCCGAAAAGCCGCACTGCGGGAACTGCGCGGTGCCTTTCATGAACAGCACCACGTGGTTGTTCTTGACGAGGTCGTCGATGCGTTTTTGAACGTCGCTCATGATGGTGTCGCCGCGAGAATTTGAGAGAAGCCCGTTTATACGGCAAACCGGCCCTCGCCCGCCTGCGTGGCCGGGCAATCCCCTCGAAAATGTCGGCCCGTGAAACTCAGAACGAGTACGAGACTCCGAACTGCAGCAGCGGCGACAGGCGCAGTTCGCGCACCGTGTCGTCCAGGCTCTGGTTGCGGCCGAACTTGACGACGTTGCCGGGGCTGCGCGCCACCAGCCCCAAGTCGGCGTTGAAGCTCCAGCCGCCGAGCAGCGACAGCCCGGTGTAGCCCAGGCCCAGGTAAGGCAGGGTGGCGTTGTCGCTCGGCGATTCCCCCGCCGCAGGCAGCGCGGCGGTCTGGCCGAACACCTGGGTGGCGATGCTGAACGTGCTGCCTGCGTTCAGGCCGGGCTGGCCGAGCCACGACTGCGTGCGCGGGCCCAGCAACAAGCCACTCGTGGCGCGGAACCCGCCGGCGCGGCGCGAGCCCAGCAGCGAGCCGGTGAAATAATAGTCGCCCATCAGGCTGACGGTGTTGAGCTTGAGCCCGGCCGGCTCGGCACCGACCGACATGCGGCCCTGCCAGCGTGCCCACTGGAGTTGCTCGGCGCTGGGTGTGATCCCGGCGCCGTCGCTCGCCTGCGCCGCGGACGCCACCGTGGCGAACAACCCGAAAATCATCCATGTCAGCTTTTGCATGATTGACTCCTCGCAGGGTTTCGGGGCAACGCACGTCACCCGACTTCGGATCCGTGCCACAACTGAATTTCATGCTACGCCGTTGCTTGCGGCGCGTGTTGCGTCTTGCGCCAAACCGCATCCCCCAGATGAAGGACACGCGCCCTTTTGCACAACTCTGCCCGCTGCGTGGCGCCACACGGGGCGCAGGTGTTACGGCTGGTGTCCGCCGCTGCAGCGCGGCTGGCCGGCGAGGTCATGGCGGGTCTGGATGCCGACAAAACCGTGCTCGCGCAGCAGCACCTG
>JAYVTD010000205.1:0-2027 GCA_043774765.1 Rhizobacter sp.
GGAGTCGCGGCATCACCGACCAGCCAGCCGGCAGGAAGTACACGACCGCCGTGCCCAGCATCAGCAGCGCGGCGATCCACAAGGCCGGGGTGGCCACACTCGCCCATTCCCGGGGTACGAGTCGCCCGGGCCGGTCGGCGAACGGCGTGTTGAGGCCTTCGGCGACCTGCTCCAACCGGTGCGTCAAGACCGGTGGCAGCAGCGCGAGGATGGGCGCGGCATCCACTTTCAGTGTGCGACACACGGCCTGGGCGAGGGCCCGCGTGAACGTGGCGTCGGGCAGCTGGTCGATCTGGTCGGACTCCAGCAGTTCGAGCTTGCGCTGCGTCACCTTGATGCTCGCGGCGAGCGCGCCGATGTGCAGGCCCCGGGCCTGTCGGGCCTTGCGCAGCAAGCCTCCGGCGGTGGTCGCGGCGGGGCCGGCGGGGGCGCTCACGGCGGCGGTCACGTCACTCATCGAAACGCCCTTGGTTGTAGTTGCTCGTCTCGCGTGCGTCGGGGAAGCGTGTGCGCAGCTGCTCGCCGAGGTCTTGCACACCGTTGCGGTTGCCCAGCCGGTTCTCGATACGCGCGGCCAGCCACAGGGTTTGCGCGTTGACAACGGCCGGAACGCCGTTCACGCGGCGCACGTAGAAGCGGGCACGCTCGAAATCGCCTCGCCGGTACAGCACCTCCGACAGATTCACGGCGGCGAATGGGCTCGCGGGGTCCAGCTCGTAGGCGCGCAGCAAGGAGGCTTCCGACTCGGCCAATTGACCGGCAAACGCCTGGCACACCCCCTTGGTGAGCCAGGTACGCGGCGCGTCGGCATAACGCGGCACCGCCAGCGCCTGGTCGAACAACGCCGTCGCCTCCGGATAGCGCTTCTTCTGGCACAGGAAGTAGCCGAAGTTCTGCATCGCATCGGCGTCGCGGGGGTTCAGCTGCAGCGCGCGCCGGAAGCTCTCTTCGGCGAGCCGGTCGTCGCCCAGGTTGGCGTAGATCAGGCCGCGCAGGTTGAATGCTTCCGAGATCGTGGGGTCGGCGGCAATGGCCTGCTTCACCTGGTCGAGCGCGGTCGTCATCTGGCCACGCCCGAAATAGGCGGCGGCCAGCTCCATGCGGACGCGGGCACGCCGGCTGGCGTCGGGCTCGTCGGATGCGGTGATGCGGTCCTTGCTGTCGCCGATGGGCTCACCCGTCCTGGTGGTGGTCGTGGTGCATGCGCCCATCAACGCAGCGAGCGCTGCAACCAGAACGACCCACCGAACACGTGCGCGGAGAATCGTTGCCGGGGTCGGGGTCATGGTTCGGTCTCGTGCTGAAGCGAATGCCCGGCCTCGATGGCCCGGGCTGCGATCGGACCGCGGCGGTGGATGTGAACCGGCGCACGCGTCATGCGCTCGCGGGCATTGGTACGGTCTTGCACCTCGCCGGCAAGCTGGCCGCAGGCGGCGTCGATGTCGTCGCCGCGGGTCTTGCGCACCGTCGTGATCACGCCGCCGGCCTGGAGGATGTGCGCGAACGCTGCCACCCGTTCGTTCGACGAACGCTTCAAGCCCGACGCCGGGAACGGGTTGAACGGAATCAGGTTGAACTTGCACGACACGCCGGTGTCGGCTTGCGCGGCCCGGCCCGTTGCGTTCCGGCCTGGTGTCACGAGCTCGAGCAGTGCGTGCGCGCAGGCGTCGGTGTCGTTCACGCCGTCGAGCATGCAGTACTCGAAGGTGATGAAGTCGCGCGGCGCCTTGGCCAAGTAGCAGCGGCACGCGGCGAGCAATTCCTGCAGCGGGTACTTGCGGTTCAGCGGCACCAGGTCGTCGCGCAGCGCGTCGAACGGGGCGTGCAGCGACACCGCAAGTGCTACCGGGCAGTCGTCACGCAGCCGCTCGATCATCGGCACCACGCCCGAGGTGGAAACGGTCACGCGGCGACGCGACAGGCCGTAGCCGTGGTCGTCGAGCATGGTGCGCAGGGCGGGGACGAGCGCGTTGTAGTTCTGCAGCGGCTCGCCCATGCCCATCATCACCACGTTGGTGATGGCGCGC
>JAYVTD010000206.1:0-7606 GCA_043774765.1 Rhizobacter sp.
CCCCCCCCCCCCCCCCCCCCCCCCCCCCCCCCCCCCCCCCCCCCCCCCCCCAGCAGCTGTTGAAATGATGAAATGACAAACGGCCCGCTGCTGATTGCATGCGGGCCGTTGAGGTCGAAACGTGTAGACGTGTGCGATCAGCGAGCCCGAGGATCTCCTAGAAGCAGTAGCGTGATCGCGGGCAGGAACGTCATGAGCCAGACTCTAACATGCGGGCGTCAACGATGCAGCCCTTCTTCGTCGGGGTCGTCGGTCGAGGTGGCGATCACACTCGTTCGCCCGCCCTTCATCTTGCGCCAGCCGTAGATGGCGTACCCCGACAAGCCGTAGATGCAGAAGATCGCAAACAGCAGCTTCGGCGGGTCGAGCGCGACCAATGCGATCGCCAACGCGATTGCAACGATCACGATAAAAGGAACCGTGCGGCGCGAGCCCACGACCTTGAAACTGTAAAACGGCGCATTGGTCACCATCGACAGACCGGCAAAGAGCGTCACCGCGAATGCGGTGTAAGCCAGCGCGGGTATCTGCGACACGCCCTTGAAGCCCGCGTCATCGACGACCCAGATCAAGCCGATCACAAGGGCCGCCGCAGCCGGGCTTGGCAAACCTTGGAAGAAGCGCTTGTCGACCACGCCGATGTTGACGTTGAAGCGCGCCAGCCGGAGCGCCGCACCCGCGATGTAGACGAAGGCCGGGATCCAGCCGGCCTTGCCCAAATCCTTGAGCGCCCAGATGTAGACAATCAAGGCCGGTGCCGCGCCGAAACTCACCATGTCGCACAGGCTGTCCATCTGTTCGCCGAAAGCGCTCTGCGAATTCGTCATGCGTGCCACGCGGCCGTCCAGGCTGTCCAGCACCGCGGCGAAGAACACCGCGATGCAGGCCAGCTCGAAGCGCCCGTTGATTGCCATCACGATCGCGTAGAAGCCCGAGAACAGTGCCGCCAGCGTGATGGCGTTGGGCAGCATGTACAGCCCCTTGCGCCGCGGCCTTGTTTCGGCCGCGGGCACGGTCTCGTCGTCAGAAAGGTTCGGGGCTTCGTTCATGCGCGGGAGGATACGCCTGCGTCTGCGCGATCAGTTCTTCGACTGATCGACCAGCCGGTTCTTCTTGATCCACGGCATCATCGCGCGCAGCTGTTCGCCCACCACTTCGATCGGGTGCTCGGCGGTGATGCGGCGGCGGCTCATCAGTGTTGGCGCGCCGGCGCGGTTCTCGACGATGAAGCTCTTCGCGTATTCGCCGGTCTGGATGTCTTTCAGCACCTGCTTCATCACCTTCTTGGTTTCGTCGGTGATGATGCGCGGGCCGGTCACGTACTCGCCGTATTCGGCATTGTTCGAGATCGAGTAGTTCATGTTGGCGATGCCGCCTTCGTAGATCAGGTCGACGATCAGCTTGAGCTCGTGCAGGCACTCGAAGTAGGCCATCTCCGGCGCATAGCCGGCTTCGGTCAGCGTCTCGAAACCGGCCTTGATCAGCTCGACCGCACCACCGCACAGCACGGCCTGCTCACCGAACAGGTCTGTCTCGGTCTCTTCGCGGAAGTTGGTCTCGATCACGCCAGCCTTGCCACCGCCGTTGGCCGCCGCGTAGCTCAGCGCCAGGTCACGCGCCTTGCCGGTCTTGTCGGCATGCACGGCGATCAGGTGCGGCACGCCGCCACCCTGGGTGTAGGTCGAGCGCACGGTGTGGCCCGGCGCCTTGGGTGCGACCATCCACACGTCGAGGTCGGCGCGCGGCACGACCTGGCCGTAGTGCACGTTGAAACCGTGGGCGAACGCGAGCGACGCGCCTTGCTTGATGTTCGGCTCCACGTCGTTCTTGTAGACGGCGGCGATCTGCTCGTCGGGCAGCAGCATCATCACGACGTCAGCTAGTCTCACGGCATCGGCCACGTCGGCGACCTTCAGGCCGGCCTTCTCGGCCTTGGCCCACGACGGCCCGCCCTTGCGCACGCCGACCGTGACCTTCACGCCGCTGTCGTTCAGGTTCTGCGCGTGGGCATGGCCCTGCGAACCGTAGCCGATGATGGTGACGTTCTTGCCCTTCACGAGGCTCAGGTCGGCGTCTTTGTCGTAGTAAACCTTCATGTGTATCTCCTTCAGATCAATGGAATGCGGGGGTTCAGTTGTCTGAGCGATCAGACGCGCAGGATGCGCTCGCCGCGACCGATCCCGCTGGTGCCGGTGCGCACGGTTTCAAGAATGGCGGCGCGGTCGATGGCCTCGAGAAAGGCATCGAGTTTGCTGGTGTCGCCGGTGAGTTCGATCGTGTAGCTTTTTTCGGTCACGTCGACGATGCGGCCGCGGAAGATGTCGGCCATGCGCTTCATCTCTTCACGCTCTTTGCCGACGGCGCGGACCTTGATGAGCATCAGCTCACGCTCGGTGAACGCCCCTTCAGTCAGGTCGACAACCTTCACGACCTCGATCAGGCGGTTCAGGTGCTTGGTGATCTGCTCGATCACTTCGTCGGAGCCGCTGGTCACGATGGTCATGCGCGACAGCGATGCGTCTTCGGTCGGGGCGACCGTCAGGCTTTCGATGTTGTAACCGCGGGCCGAGAACAGCGCGACCACGCGCGAAAGGGCGCCAGGCTCGTTTTCGAGCAGCAAGGCAATGATGTGTTTCATGGTGTCGTGTGAGCGCGCTCTTCAAACCGGCGGCGGTAACCGCCCGGCCCTTGGCCACGCTGTGTCGAGTGGATGGAGAAGACAATTCGCCGAAGTTGTGCGGCCTCTTCCGCCGGGGCTGGAGCGAAGCGCGGTAACGCCCTGCCCTGCACCGGTGTTCAGCGCCTCACAGGTCTTCGGACCCCAACAGCATTTCGGAAATGCCCTTGCCCGCCTGCACCATCGGCCAGACGTTTTCTGTCGGGTCGGTGCGAATGTCGAGGAACACGGTGCGGTCTTTCAGGCGGATGGCTTCGCGCAGCGCCGGCTCCACGTCCGACGGCTTTTCGAGCTTCAGGCCGATGTGCCCGTAGGCCTCGGCGAGCTTCACGAAGTCGGGCAACGCGTCCATGTAGCTGTGCGAGTAGCGGCCGCCGTAGTCGATCTGCTGCCACTGCCGCACCATGCCGAGGTAGCGGTTGTTGAGCGAGATCACCTTGACCGGCGTCTTGTACTGCAGACAGGTCGAGAGCTCCTGGATGCACATCTGGATCGAGCCTTCGCCGGTGATGCAGAACACGTCGGCATCGGGCTTAGCGAGCTTGATGCCCATGGCGTACGGCAGGCCCACGCCCATCGTGCCCAGGCCGCCGGAATTGATCCAGCGGCGCGGCTCGTCGAAGCGGTAGTACTGCGCCGCCCACATCTGGTGCTGGCCGACATCGGACGTGATGTACGCGTCGCTGTCTTTCGTCAGTTCCCAGAGTTTTTCGACCACGTACTGCGGCTTGATGACCTCGGTGCTGTTCTTGAACTTCAAGCAGTCACGCTTGCGCCACTCGTTGATCTGGCTCCACCACGCCGACAGGGCAGCAACGTCGGGCTTGGCGTGTGCTTCCTTGAGCTGCGCGATCAGTTCCTGCAGCACGTCCTTCACATCTCCGACGATCGGGATGTCGACCTTCACGCGCTTGGAGATCGACGACGGATCGATGTCGACGTGGATGATCTTGCGTTCGACCGACGCGAAGTGCTTCGGGTTGCCGATCACCCGGTCGTCGAAACGCGCGCCCACGGCCAGCAGCACGTCGCAGTTCTGCATCGTCATATTGGCCTCGAACGTTCCGTGCATGCCGAGCATGCCCAGGAACTTCGGGTCGCTCGCGGGCATGGCGCCCAGCCCCATCAGCGTGTTCGTGACCGGAAAGCCCAGCAGGTTGGCGAGTTCGCGTAACTCGGCCGAAGCGTTACCGAGCACGACACCCCCGCCGGTGTAGATGTACGGCCGCTTGGCGCCGAGCAGCAATTGCACCGCCTTGCGGATCTGCCCGCCGTGGCCCTTGCGCACCGGGTTGTACGAGCGCATTTCCACGCGCTCGGGGTAGTGGAATGGCGTGCGGTACTGCGACACGTCTTTCGGGATGTCGACCACCACCGGCCCGGGCCGGCCGGTGCGCGCGATGTGGAAGGCCTTCTTCATCGTCATCGCCAGGTCGCGCACGTCTTTGACGAGGAAGTTGTGCTTGACTATCGGGCGGGTGATGCCGACGGTGTCGCATTCCTGGAACGCGTCCAGGCCGATCGCCGGCGTCGGCACCTGCCCGGTGATGATCACCATCGGGATCGAGTCCATGTAGGCCGTCGCGATGCCGGTGACGGCATTGGTGACGCCCGGGCCCGAGGTGACGAGCGCCACGCCGACTTCGCCGGTCGCTCGCGCATAACCGTCTGCAGCGTGCACGGCAGCCTGCTCATGGCGCACCAGCACGTGCTCGATGGTCTCTTGTTTGTAGAGCGCGTCGTAGATGTAGAGGACCGCACCACCGGGGTAGCCCCAGAGGAATTTGACACCTTCGGCCTGAAGGCAGCGGACCAAAATTTCGGAGCCGTTCGGCTCGACGACGGGGGGTTGCGCTTGTGCCGAGGCGGCGCGCTTGACTTCTGCGGGTGACATGTCCATGTTCAAAAGACCTTTGTGAATTTCTCTGACGAAAAACCATCGGTGCGCCTCTCCTCGTCCTTGTGAGACGGGTTTGGTGCCTGAGGGCCGAACCAGCGAGCGCCCCGGTTGGGTACTCGGCCTGCGGCCAAAATGTTGTGCAACTAGTGATTATGGCACCGCGTTGCTGCGTCGCCGCAACCTCGTAGGTCGGGTGACATAATCGCGGCCGACTCTTCGGGCAAACCGCCTGCGGTCAGGTCCCATTGGCATCCGACAAAGAACTCTCCGACTTCCTCAAGAGCGTCGAAAAGCGCGCCTTCAAACGGGCGCTGTACGCCGTTCGGGATGAAGATGCCGCCCTCGACATCGTGCAGGACACGATGATCCGGCTGGCCGAAAAGTACGTCGACCGCCCTCCCGCCGAGCTGCCCTTGCTGTTCCAGCGCATCCTCTCGAACGCGACGATGGACTGGTTTCGGCGCAAGAAGGTGCGAAATGCCGTCGTCAGGAACTTTTCCGATTTCGAAGGACCCGATGGCGACGATTTCGACATCCTCGAGACCTTGCAGGCTCTGGGCGGTTCACTGGCGTCGGAAAGTGCCGCGGACTCTGTCTCGCGGGCTCAGATCCTGCTAGCGATCGAAGCCGAAGTGGCCCAGCTTCCCGGGCGTCAACGGGAAGCCTTCCTGCTGCGTTACTGGGAAGAGCTCGATGTCGCCGAGACTGCTGAAGCCATGGGTTGCTCGGAAGGCAGCGTCAAGACGCATTGTTCGCGGGCGGTGCACGCTTTGGCAAAGGCCTTGCAGGCAAAGGGAATAACGCTATGACCAACCTGACGATTTCACCGCCGACCACCGTGCCCTTCGCCCCGCAGCCCGCGGCCACCGAAGCGCTGCAGGCGCGCTTCGCCCTTCGTGTGGCGGCGCGCCTGACCGAACGATCACAAGGCCTCGAAGCCGATGTCGGCGAGCGCCTGCGCTTTGCCCGTGAAAAGGCGCTCGAACGCGCCCGTGCCAGCCGCGCTGCCAGCACCTCTCCGACCTTGGGTGCGACATCCGCGGGCGCCCTGTTGCTCGGCCGGGGCGGCTCGGGCTGGTGGATGAAACTCGCCTCGGTGTTGCCAGCCCTGGCTTTGATCGCCGGGTTGCTGCTGATCCAGCAATCGCAAACCAACGACCAGATTTCGGCCGCCGCCGAGATCGACGCGGCCCTGCTCGCCGACGACCTGCCGCCCGTGGCTTACAGCGACGCCGGGTTCGCAGAGTTCCTCAAGACACCGCGCGAATGACGGGGCTGGCCATGTCACCCCGACAGCGCGCTGTTTCGGTCGGTCCGATGGCCGCCGCTGCCCTGCCCGCTTTGACACTGGCCCTGCTGTTCCTGCTCGGTCTCGACCGTTCGGTGCACGCCACGCCGCCAGAAACTAGGGCGACAAAAACCGCACTCGTGCCCGCCGCCGAACAAGGCGTGCGCTGGCAGGACCTGAACCCGGCCCAAAAAACAGCGCTCAAGCCGCTTGAGCGCGACTGGTCAGGCATCGACCTGCAGCGCAAGCAGAAGTGGCTGAAAATCTCGGCACGTTTCCCCCGCATGTCGGCCGACGAACAGTCGCGTGTACAGGCCCGCATGGCCGAGTGGGCCAAGATGACGCCGCAGGAACGCGGCCAGGCGCGCCTGAACTACCAAGACGCCAAACAAGTGCCGGCGATCGACCGCCAGGCGCGCTGGGAGTCTTACCAGGCGCTGTCGCCGGAGCAGAAACGCCAACTGGCGGCGCGCGCCGCACCGCCGGCCGCGCCGGCTTCAACGTCGGCATTTGCCGAAGGGTCGCGCAAGTCGGCGCCCCCGGGCACTTCGGTCAGTCGCGAAACCCCCCAGGCGAAGTCGAACCTGGTGCCTAACCCGGCCTTCGCTGTCCCGCGCAAACAGGTCGGACCCACCGTGACGCAGGCCGGCCCCGGCGCCACGACGACGCTGATGTCCAAGCGCCCGGTGCCGCCTTCGCACCAGCAAACCGGGCTGCCTAAGATCGCGGCCACGCCGGAATTCGTCAACAAGGCGACGTTGCAGCCCAAGCGTGGCCCGCAAGCGGCCGCCACACGTTCTGCGAAGGCTTCCGAAGCCGAACCCGCACGGCGCCAATGACCGGGCGCGTCGATGACGGTGCGGCAGCAGCAGCCGCACCGAGCCTGTCGCGTCGCATGGCTTGTTTTGTCTACGAAGGCCTGATCCTGTTCGGGCTCGGGCTGATCCCCGGGGCCATCGGCGCGTTGTTCGTCGCCCTCACCGGCCACCAGCACCCGCTGCAAAGCGACACCGCGCTGCGTGTCATCACCTTCACGATCTACGCGGTGTACTTCACCTGGTTCTGGTCGGTGCGCGGGCAGACCTTGCCGATGCAGACCTGGCACATCCGGGTCGTCACGGTGCAGGGCCAGCCGCTCACGCAGCCACGCGCCCTGATGCGGTTTCTTGCGAGCTGCGCCTGGTTCGCACCGGCCGCCGTGCTCGCTTCGGTCAACGGCTGGACACGCTGGCAGGGCCTGGGCGCCATCGCGGTCGGCGTGATCGCGTACGCCCTGTTGACCCTGCTGCACCCGCAACGCCAGTTCTGGCACGACGCAGTGTGCGGCACCCGGCTGATCGATGAACGGTCGGCAAAAGCCGGCTGAGCCTTGCCGGGGGAGCGGACCGGGCCCAAGGCACAATTCCGCCGCATGAGCAACCCACACAAAGGCCGCACCGGGCTGGAGCGAGTGATCCGGGCCACCGGTTATTCGATGGCCGGCCTGACGGCCGCGTACCGGGGCGAGAGCGCATTTCGCCAGGAGTTCTGGCTCGCGGTATTGATGTTCCCACTGGCGTTCTGGCTCGGCCGCAGCTGGGTCGAGGTCGCGCTGCTCGCCGGTTCGCTGATGCTGGTTCTGATCGTCGAGCTGCTCAACTCGGGCATCGAAGCCGCGATCGACCGGGTGTCCTACGAACTGCACGACCTGTCCAAGCGCGCCAAGGACCTGGCCAGTGCGGCCGTGTTCCTGTCCCTGCTG
>JAYVTD010000207.1:0-7815 GCA_043774765.1 Rhizobacter sp.
CGTTCAGCTTGAGCTCACGCAATTGTTCGAGCACCAGAAATCGATGTTCGTCGTTGCCCACCACGATGGGCTGCGCCACGCTGATGTCGGCCGCGGCGAGTGCCTGCAGCCGCAACGCTGCCTGCTGAAACAGGCTGTTGGTGCCCGACAGCACCAGGAACTGCTTGGGAAACTGGGCGCGCGAGAGTGGCCACAGCCGGGTGCCGGAACCGCCGGCCATGATCACGGGTTGGATTTGTATCGGCATGCTGGGTGGATTGCGCAGGGCTCACGGAGCGCAGGTGCCGCACAGCCTGTGGCTGCGGCGCCCGCAAGGCGAGCCTCACGCGGATTTTCTGGGTGATTGAAACCCGAAGAGTTGGTGCGGCCAGCCTGTTCAGGTCAGCCCGATAAAACGATGATTATCCACGCTCGACGCACCGGCCTTGTGCGGGCCGGGCAGGTTGTCAGGGTGAGGCGGTGTGCCCGGCGCTGGCCACGTACCAGGCCATGCACAGCGCCAGGCCTTCGCGAACCCGGTAGGCCGGCGCGTAGCCGAGGCGTGCGCGCGCCTTGCCGATGTCGGCCAGCGAGTGCAGCACGTCGCCCTCGCGGAAGCCGCGCCGGACTGGCGCTGCACCCTGCAGATGCGTGAACCGCGGAGCCAGGCTGGCGCGCAGCAGCTCGTAAAGCTCGTTCAGCGAGGTGCGGTCACCCACCGCCACGTTGTAGATCTGGTTCACCGCCTCGGCGTTGTTCGTCGTGGCCGCCAGCAGGTTGGCCTGCACCGCGTTGTCGATGAAGCAGAAGTCGCGGCTGGTTTCGCCGTCGCCGTTGATGAAGACGGGTTCATTGCGCAGCATCGAAGCGATCCATTTCGGGATGACGGCCGCGTAGGCGCCCTCCGGGTCCTGGCGCGGGCCGAACACGTTGAAATAACGCAGGCCGATCGAGCTGAAGCCGTAGTTGCGGGCGAACACCTCGGCGTAGAGCTCGTTGACGAGCTTGGTGACGGCATACGGCGAGAGCGGCCGGCCGATGCTGTCTTCCACCTTCGGCAGCGCCGGGTGGTCGCCGTAGGTCGAGCTCGACGCGGCGTAGACAAAACGTTTCACGCCGGCGTCGCGTGCCGCCACCAGCATGTTCAGAAAGCCGGTCACGTTGGCGCTGTTGGTGAGCACCGGGTCGGCCACCGAACGTGGCACGCTGCCGAGTGCGGCCTGGTGCAGCACGTAGTCCACGCCGGCGCAGGCGGCCTGGCAGTCGGCCATCTCGCGAATGTCGCCGCGAATGAAACGAAAGCGCGCCCACTGTTCGGCCGAGACGAGCGAGCGCACTTCGTCGAGGTTGTGCTGGTGGCCGGTGGCGAAGTTGTCGAGGCCCACCACCTGCTGGTCGAGCTTGAGCAGGGCTTCGAGAAGGTTCGAGCCAATGAAGCCGGCCGCGCCGGTGATGAGCCAGGTGCTGCGCTCGGCGCGCAAGCGCGCTTGCAGGTCGGTGAAAACGGTCACGTCGGCCCGCTCAAAGGCGCCACGGGCGCAGGCCGGCGGCGCTGAGGGCGGTGGCGTCGAAGCAGGCTTTCACATCGACGAACACGGCGCCGGGCACGCCCATGGCGGCGACGGCGGCGACTGGCAGTTCCTTGTATTCGCGGTGGGCTACAGCAGCCACGATCGCTTGCGCCTTGGGCATGTCGGCCAGGCTCTTGAGGGAGACGCCGTACTCATGCTCGGCTTCGGCCGACGCGGCGAGCGGGTCGTGCACGTGCACGTTGGCGCCGTAACTCTGCAACTCGCGGATCACGTCGATCACCTTGCTGTTGCGCAGGTCGGGGCAGTTTTCCTTGAAGGTGAGGCCGAGCACGATGATGTCGGCGCCCTTCACCGGCAGGTTGTTCGCGATCATCTCCTTGATGGTCTGCTCGGCGATGTACTTGCCCATGCTGTCGTTGATGCGCCGCCCGGCCAGAATGACCTGCGGGTGGTGGCCCAGCATCTCGGCCTTGTGCGTCAGGTAGTACGGGTCGACGCCGATGCAGTGGCCGCCCACCAGGCCCGGCCGGAACGGCAGAAAGTTCCACTTGCTGCCGGCGGCCTCCAACACTTCGGTCGTGTCGATGCCGATCTTGTGGAAGATGATCGCCAGCTCGTTCATCAGCGCGATGTTCAGGTCGCGCTGGGTGTTTTCGATGACCTTGGCGGCCTCGGCCACCATGATGCTGCTGGCCGGGTACACGCCGGCAGTGATGATCGAGCCGTACATCTTCTCGACCAGCGCGAGCGTGGTGGGTGTGTCGCCGGCAACGACCTTCTTGATCTTCGTGACGGTGCGTTCCTTGTCGCCCGGGTTGATGCGCTCGGGGCTGTAGCCGACGAAAAAGTCTTGCTTCCACTTCAGGCCCGACAGGCGCTCGATGATCGGGATGCAGACCTCCTCGGTGGCGCCGGGGTAAACGGTCGACTCGTACACCACAGTCGCGCCACGCTTGATGTATTTGCCCACCGATTCCGAGCTTTTCACGAGCGGCGTGAAGTCGGGGCGGTGCGCGTCGTCGACCGGCGTGGGCACGGCGACAACGATGAAATCGGCCTGTGCCAGCACGGCGGGGTCGGTGCCGCAGCTCAGCTGCTTGGCCGAGCGCAACTCGTCGCCGCTGACTTCGCCGGTCGGGTCGAAATAACGCTGGTATGCGGCGACTTTCTCGGCCGACATGTCGAGGCCGAGCGTGCGGTACTTCTTGCCGAACTCGACAGCGAGCGGCAGACCCACGTAGCCGAGACCGATGACGGCAACGATGGGCGAGGTGGAATCGGTCATGAGCGTTCTCGTTCGAATTCGCAGAGTAGGGCGGCGTTTCAGAGCGCGCAAGACGGGCCTGCGGGCACGCCCAAAACAAACAATTCTAGTGGTGCCTACCCAGCCGGCAACGCCGATCCGTGGGGGGAGGCGATAATCGAGGGATGACCGAAATCACGATACAGACCGCTGCGGATGCCGCAGCAGACCTTTCCACAGACGAATTCACGCTCCCCGAGTCGCCACCTGTCGCGCTTGAGTTCGCAAGCGTCGGCCTCGCGCCCAGCCTGCAGCGCGCCGTGGCCGTGCAGGGCTACACCTTGATGACCCCCATCCAGGCCAAGGCGATTCCGATCGTGCTGGCCGGCCGCGACGTGATGGGCGCAGCACAAACCGGCACCGGCAAGACCGCGGCGTTTTCGCTCCCGCTGCTGCACAAGATGCTGCGCCACGAAAACGCCAGCATGTCACCGGCGCGCCACCCGGTGCGTGCGCTGGTGATCGCACCCACGCGCGAGCTGGCCGACCAGGTCGCTGCGAACATCAAGGGCTATGCGGCACAAACCAAGCTGCGCGTGGCGGTGGTTTACGGCGGCATCGACATGAAGCCGCAGACGCTCGAACTCAAGGGCGGCGTCGAGGTGCTGGTGGCCACGCCGGGCCGGCTGCTCGACCACATCGAGGCCAAGAACTGCGTATTGAACCAGGTGGAATACGTGGTGCTCGACGAAGCCGACCGCATGCTCGACATCGGCTTCCTGCCCGATCTGCAGCGCATCCTGAGTTACCTGCCCAAGACGCGCCAGACGCTGCTGTTCTCGGCCACGTTCTCGCCCGAGATCAAGCGCCTGGCCGAGAGTTACCTGCAAGACCCAATCCTGGTTGAAGTGGCGCGCCCGAATGCGACCGCCACCAACGTCGAGCAGCGCTTCTACAGCGTCGCCACCGACGACAAGCGCCGGGCCGTGCTCAAGATCTTGAAAGAGCGCTCGATCACGCAGGCTCTGATCTTCGTCAACTCCAAGCTCGGCTGCGCGCGGCTGGCACGCTCGTTCGAGCGTGACGGGCTGCGCACGAATGCTCTGCATGGCGACAAGTCGCAAGACGAGCGCTTGAAGGCGCTCGACGCGTTCAAGGGTGGCAGTGTCGACGTGCTGGTCGCAACCGACGTGGCCGCGCGCGGCCTCGACATCGTCGACCTGCCGGCGGTGTTCAATTTCGACGTGCCGTACAACGCCGAAGACTATGTGCACCGCATCGGCCGCACCGGCCGTGCCGGCGCGTCTGGGCTCGCGGTGACGCTGGTGTCGCCTTCCGACGCGCGGCTGGTGGCCGACATTGAAAAGCTGATCAAGAAGAAGATCGAACTCGAGCCGATGGAGTTCGACGACGAAGCGCCGCGCCGCGAGTTCCGTGACCGTGTGCGCCACGACAGCGACGCGGAACGTGCAGACGCTGGTGCCGAAGACCGGCCCGTGCGCGCCGCGCCGGTGCCGCGCAGTGCTTCAAGCTATGCGCCGCCGCGTGCGCCGAGCGACCCGTTTTTCGACAAGCCCTACGAGCCACCGGCCGAGGGGGTCGACGCCGCCTGGGAGCGCAAGACGCCGGCCACACCGCGCGGCATGTCGCCCAACATCAAGCCGAAGAAGCGCGTCGCCGCGTTGTTCGGCGCCAAGCAGCCCGACGAAGCGGTGTCCTGAGGCGCCGGTCTCAGCTGGCGAGCAGCGAAAAGACCACCGGCAGGTCGGCGGGCAGGCTGGCCGGTTTGGCTTTCCAGCGTTCCACGGTGTCGGTGCGCGTGAAGGCCGATGCCAGAGTCAGTCCGCAGCTCACCGACACGCGCGTGCCACCTTGCAGATGCGCGAGCAGTGCCGCCAGCAGCGCCTCGTTGCGGTAGGGCGTTTCGATCATCAGCTGCGTCTGGCCGGCGCGGCGTGACAGCGCCTCGAGTTCACGAATGCGTGCACCCCGTTCATTGGTCTCGACGGGCAGATAACCGACGAACGCGAAGCTCTGCCCGTTCAGGCCGCTCGCGGCCAAAGCCAGCAACAGCGAGCTGGGGCCGGGCAGGGCGACCACGGTGATGCCCGCGGTGTGCGCGGCCTGCACCAGCGCGGCGCCGGGGTCGGCCACGGCCGGCAGCCCGGCTTCCGAGATCAGGCCGATGTCGCGGCCTTTCATCGCCGGTGCCAGCAGCGCGTCGAGGTTCGGCGCTGAGGCGATGCGTGCGCCTTTTTGTGGGCGCGGCATTTCGACGATCTCGATCGCTTGCAGCGGCTGCGCCAGCGGCACGACCGCGTCGACCCGTTTGAGGAAAGCGCGCGTCGTCTTCGCGTTCTCCGCGACCCAGTGCTGCAGCGCTGCGGCGCGCCGGATCACGCCGAGCGGCAACACGTCCTGCAGGTCGGGCACGGGGCCCGGTGCGCCGAAGTCCAGCGTGTTCGGAACGAGGACCAGCTCGCCGCGCCGCGTCATCAAACGGCCGCCAAAAGCGGATCGATGCCGGCCGCGCGGAGCAGGGCGCAGGTGCGGATCAGCGGCAGACCGACCAGCGCGGTCGGGTCGTCGGACTCGATCGCGTCGAGCAGTGCGATGCCCAGCGTTTCCGACTTGGCGCTGCCGGCGCAGTCGTAAGGCTGTTCGGCACGCAGGTACAGCTCGATCTCTTCGTCCGACAGTTCGCGAAACCGCACTTTGACCGGCGCCAGCGCGGTGCCGGCGTAACTGCTGCCCGCACACACCACGGCGACCGCGGTCTGGAACACCACGCTGCGCCCGCTCATGCTGCGCAGCTGGGCCACCGCGCGCTCGTGCGTTCCGGGTTTGCCGATGGGCTGGCCGTCGAGATCGGCGACCTGGTCGGAGCCGATCACCACCGCGTTCGGGTGCAGGCGCGAGACCGTGTGTGCCTTGGCCAGCGCCAGGCGTTGGGCAAGCGCTGCGGGGGCTTCGCCGGGCCGCGGCGTCTCGTCCACTTCGGGCGCGTGGACCTCGAACGGCAGCCGCAAGCGCGACAGCAGCTCGCGCCGGTAGACGGAAGTCGAAGCCAGGATCAGAAGCGGTCGCGTGGTCATGGCCGGATTCTCCCATCGGCTGCGAGGCGATCTCCGCCGCAACTACACTTGGCCGATGGCAACGCGCGAGTTCGATCCCTTCCGTCTCGAGGTGCAGGCTTTCGCCAAGGAAGCCGGGCAATTGGAAGGCCGCTGGCCCTTGATGCAGCTGTTGCGGGTGGCCGAATCCGCGCTGGGCGAGGCCGAAGAACGCCGTGCCGCCGAGGTTGCCTGGAGTGCCCGCGGCGAACAGCGTGCGGCGCCGGGTGGAGAGCTCCAGACCTGGCTGCATGTGAAAGCCGGCACGGCTGTGTCGCTCGAATGCCAGCGTTGCCTGCAGCCGATGGGGGTGGCGATCGCGGTCGAGCGCAGTTTCCTGTTCGTGCACGGCGAAGATGCTGCTGCGCAGCTCGATGCCGACAGCGAAGACGACGTGCTGGCGTTGACCCGCGCGCTCAACCTGCGCGAGCTGATCGAAGACGAGCTGCTGCTGGCCTTGCCGATCGTGCCGCGGCACGACGTTTGCCCGGTGCCACTGCCGGTCCGCCCCAACGACCCGCTGGCCGAAGACAAGCCCAACCCGTTCGCGGCGCTGGCGGTGCTCAAGCGGGGTGGCCCGCTGAACTGAAGCGGGGCGGGCTTGCCATGCTAGAATCTTGGGCTCGTCTGCGGGCACGCTCAAGCACGCGGCCGCCTCTGGCGGCTGGTTGCGCGGGCTGGCACCCGCTCCTCAGCAATACCCGTTTAGTGTTTGTGCGCTGCATTCAGCGAAACCACCCGGCGACATTTCCTGTCGCAGCGCTGGCCCCGGCTTGAATGCGGGCCCAAGGAGAGCTCCATGGCCGTTCAACAGAACAAGAAGTCCCCTTCCAAGCGTGGCATGCACCGCGCCCACTACGCACTGAGCGCGCCCGGCACGGCGATCGAGCCGACCACCGGCGAGTCGCATTTGCGCCACCACATCAGCCCGAACGGTTTTTACCGCGGGCGCAAGGTGCTGAAGACCAAGGCGGACGCCTGAGAGTCTGTGATGCCGGCCGCTCAAGGCCAGCACTGATTTTTTCCCTGCGATGAACTCGGCTTCTGCGCCCGCTGCCGGCGTGGTTCGGCTTGCGGTCGATTGCATGGGCGGTGACCACGGGCCGTCGGTCACTTTGCCCGCCTGCCGCGCGTTCCTCAAGGCGCACCCTGCTGCTGAACTGATCCTGGTCGGTCGTGCCGAGGCGCTGGCCGAAGCGACCGCATGGCCGCGCTGCCGCGTGGTCACCGCCTCCGAAGTCGTCGAGATGGACGACCCGATCGAGGTGGCGCTGCGCCGCAAGAAGGATTCTTCGATGCGCGTGGCCGTAAACCAGGTCAAGGCCGACGCCAACGGCGTTTCCCACGCGCAGGCCTGCGTTTCGGCCGGCAACACCGGCGCGCTGATGGCCGTGTCGCGCTACGTGCTTAAAACACTCGAAGGCATCGACCGCCCAGCCATCGCGTCCGTGATGCCCAATGAGCGCGACGGGTTCACGACCGTGCTCGATCTCGGCGCGAACGTCGACTGCAGCGCCGAACACCTGCTGCAGTTCGCCGTGATGGGCAGCGCGCTGGTCGCGGCCATCGCCGGCAAGGAAGACCCGAGCGTGGGCCTGCTCAACATCGGCGAAGAAGCGATCAAGGGCAGCGAAACCATCAAACAGGCGGCCGAGTTGTTGCGCGCTGCGGCCGCGAGCGGGCACCTCAACTTCCACGGCAACGTCGAAGGCAACGACATCTTCAAGGGCACGACCGACATCGTTGTGTGCGACGGTTTTGTCGGCAACGTGGCGCTCAAGACCTCGGAAGGCCTGGCGTCGATGTTGTCGAAGTTCGTCAAGCAGGAGTTCACACGCAGCATCTTCACCAAACTTGCTGCGTTGATGGCGCTTCCGGTGCTCAAAGCGCTACAAGCCCGCGTCGACCACCGGCGCTACAACGGCGCGGCACTGCTCGGCCTGCGCGG
>JAYVTD010000208.1:0-8388 GCA_043774765.1 Rhizobacter sp.
AAGGTCGGCTTCGGCGGGTCGAGCGAGAAGTACGTGCTGGTGCTGGCCGGTGAAGACGGCAACGCGCTCGGTGCCCACGCCCGCGAAGTGGAGCGCGAGCTGCGCACGATTCCCGGCATCGGCAACGTCACGTCGACCAGCAGCCTGGTGCGCCCGGAGCTGATCGTGCGGCCCGACTTCGCCCGTGCCGCCGACCTGGGCGTCACCTCGGCGGCCATTGCCGACACGCTGCGCATCGCGACCGCCGGCGACTACGACCAGGCCCTGCCCAAGCTCAACCTGAGCCAGCGCCAGGTGCCGATCGTCGTCAAGCTCAAGGCCGACGCGCGCACCGACCTCGACCTGCTGTCGCGCCTGGCCGTGCCCGGCGCGCGCGGCCCGGTGATGCTCGGCAACGTGGCCACGCTCAGCATCGACAGCGGCCCGGCGCAGATCGACCGTTACGACCGCCAGCGCAACATCAACTTCGAGATCGAGCTGAACCAGCAACCGTTGGGCGAGGTGGAAAAACAAGCGCTCGCGCTGCCCAGCCTGCAGAACCTGCCGCCCGGCGTGACGCAGACGACCGTGGGTGATGCCGAAGCGATGGGCGAACTCTTTGCCAGCTTCGGCCTGGCGATGCTGACCGGCGTGTTGTGCATCTACGTGGTGCTGGTGCTGCTGTTCCACGACTTCGTGCAACCGGTGACGATTCTTTCGGCGCTGGTGCTGTCGATTCCGGGCGCGTTCCTCGCACTCTTCATCACCCACACGGCGCTGTCGATGCCGTCGATGATCGGCCTGATCATGCTGATGGGCATTGCGACCAAGAACTCGATCCTGCTGATCGAGTACGCGATCATGGCGCAGCGAGACTTCGGGATGACGCGCATGGAAGCACTGCTCGACGCCTGCCACAAACGTGCCCGCCCGATCGTGATGACGACCATCGCGATGGGCGCCGGCATGATGCCGATCGCGCTCGGCCTGGGCACCGACCCGAGCTTTCGCGCGCCGATGGCGATCGTGGTGATCGGCGGGCTGATCACGTCGACCTTCCTCAGCCTGCTCGTGATCCCGGTGCTGTTCACTTTCGTCGACGACGTGGTGCAGTGGATGCGCAAGATCACGCACCGCAGGGCGGTGGTTGTGCCGGTCGCTGCCGCGGCGGAATGACCTGACGCCTGCCGCCTCGTGGCGTTACAGCCGCTGCCCTTGCCGCAGCGCCTGGCGTGCCTGCTGCGTCTTCCCGCCGTAGCCCCAATCAGTCGCCGGCACCTCGCGCACGATCACGTAACTCGCTTCTTCGAGTGCCGACCCCGGGGCGAGCTGGCTTTGCAGCTCGGCGAACGCCGCTTCGATGAACGCGGCTTTTTGAGCGGCGGTGTTGCTGCCTTCGGTGATGCTGATCTCCAGCAGCGCCGTGGGCCGCTGCACGGCCTGCGCGCCGACGAACCAGCGCGCGGCGGGCAGGTCTTCCATCAACACCGCGGTGACCTCGGCGCGCTTGCCGAGCGTGGCGGCGGCGATGCTGGTCAGCGCGGCGGCGAGCGCCTGATCGCGCTCGGGGTCGTGCGCTGCGGCGAGCTTGAGTGTCAGCGTGGGCATGGGGATGTCTCCAGCGAGGCGTGGGTGGCGGGCGTCGGCATGCCGCGCCGGATCGAACGCCCTACGTTGCGCGCCAGCCCTGACCAGAACGCGTCGATCGCTTCGGCGCGTAACGCCAGCGCGTGCGCCTTGGCCGCGTCGAAACGGGCTGCGTATTCCAGCGGCGGCAGGTGTTCGTTCCAGTGTCCGGTGTTCATCGTGAGGCCTTTGGTGCTGCGGTGAACGCACTCTAGGCAAGGCCGCGTCAGCCGGAAACGGCGCGCCAGACAAAATCGTTTTGCGCCCCACGCAAGACGGCCGGCCTACCATCGCGCCCATGAACGACCTCGCCTTCGACGACCTGAAACTGTTCGCGCGTGTGGCCGCGCTCGGCACGCTGTCGGCCGTGGCGCGCGAACGGAACGTGCCGGTGAGCCAGGTGTCGCGTGCGCTCAGCCGTACCGAAAAAACCTGCGGCGCGCGGCTGATCCACCGCTCCACGCACGGCCTGTCGCTCACCAAGGAAGGCGAGACCTTTCTGCACTACTGCCAGCGGCTCACCGGCACGCTCGAAGAACTCGAAGGCGAGTTCGCCACCCGGGCGTGCGTTGCGAGCGGGCTCGTGCGGGTGGCGGCCAGCACGGTGATCGCGCAGTACCTGCTGCTGCCCAGCCTGGCCGGCCTGAACGAGCGGCACCCGTTGTTGCGCGTCGAGCTCGAAGTGAGCGACAGGCTCGCCGACATGGCGCGAGACGGCATCGACATCGCGATCCGCACGTCCGGCACGTTGCCCGGGACGATGGTTGCGCGCCGGATCGGCAGCCTCGGCCGTGCGCTGTATGCCGCACCCGAGTACCTGGCGCGTGCCGGCGTGCCGTCCCACCCCGACGAGCTGCGCCAGCACCGGCTCGTCACCAACAGCGCGGCCACCCACCTCAACCACTGGCCCTTCGTCGTCGACGGCGGCCCGCTCACGTTGGCGGCCGAAGGTTTCTGGCGCTCGAACGACACCGGGCTGGCGGCCAGCATGGTGCTGCAAGGCCTGGGCATCGGCCGGCTCGCCACCGTGGCGGCCGAGCCGCTGGTGCAGGAGAAACGGCTCGTCGCGGTGTTGCCGGACTTCGTAGACCCGCAACCCGTGCCTGTCTACGCGGTGACCGCCAGTGCCCGGCAGCGCCTGCCCAAAATCAAGGCCTGCATCGAGCACTGGGTCGACTGGTTCGGTCGGGCGCACGCCACCCGAGCGTGACGCCCGCGTTCCGGATCGCGGCTACCCCCGCAGCGACTCCGGCAGCTCGATCTTCACCTCCAGCACCTCGAGGTTGTCTTGCCGCTCGAAGTGCACCTTGATGTCTTCGGCCTTGATCGACACGTACTTCGAGATCACCGCGACCAGCTCGCGCTGCAGCGCCGGCAGGTAGTCGGGGCGGCTCGTACCGCGCCCGCTGCGCTCGTGCGCGAGGATGATCTGCAGCCGCTCCTTGGCGACGCTGGCGGTCTTCTTCTTTTCACCGAGCAGGAACGAGAACAAGGACATCGCGCTCACCTCCCGCCGCCGAACACACGCTTGAAGAAGCCGGGGCGCGTGGCCTCGGTGAAGCGCATCGGGCGGCTCTCGCCGAGGAAACGTGCGACCACGTCCTTGTAGGCTTCCGAGACGTCGCTGCCTTTCAGGTGCACCGCCGGCACGCCCTGGTTCGAGGCGTCGAGCACGGTTTCCGATTCGGGCACCACGCCGATCAGCTCGATGCGAAGAATGTCTTTGATGTCTTCGAGCGACAGCATCTGCCCGCCCTGCACCCGGTTCGGGTTGTAGCGCGTGATCAGCAGGTGTTCCTTGATCGGCTCCTTGCCTTCGATCGCGCGTTTCGTCTTCGACGCCAGCATGCCGAGGATGCGGTCGGAATCGCGCACCGAAGAGACCTCGGGGTTCGTGACCACCAGCGCTTCGTCGGCGAAGTGCATCGCCATCAGCGCGCCGGTTTCGATGCCGGCCGGCGAGTCGCACACGATGTACTCGAAGCCCATCTCGCCGAGGTCTTTCAGCACCTTTTCGACGCCCTCCTGCGAAAGTGCGTCCTTGTCGCGCGTCTGCGAGGCGGCCAGCACGAACAGGTTGTCGCACTGTTTGTCCTTGATCAGCGCCTGGTTCAGGTTCGCCTCGCCCTGGATCACGTTGATCAGGTCGTACACCACGCGCCGTTCGCAGCCCATGATGAGGTCGAGGTTACGCAGGCCGACGTCGAAGTCGATCACGGCGGTCTTGTGCCCGGCCAGCGCCAGGCCGGAAGCGAAGCTGGCGCTGGTGGTGGTCTTGCCCACCCCACCCTTGCCGGAAGTCACCACGACGATCTTGGCCATCGGTTCAGAGTCCTTTCAAAGACAGATTTTGTTCAGTGGTTCAGGGCTTCGACGACGAGCTTCTCGCCGACGAGCCGCACCTGCGCCGCCTTGCCGAGCACGGCGGCGGGCAGTTCGGTCTCGGTGGTTCGGTAGATGCCGGCGATGGAGAGCAACTGCGGCTCCATGCAGGTGGTGAAGATGCGCGCTGCGGTGTCGCCCAGCGCGCCGGCGAGCGCGCGGCCGCGCAGCGGCGCGTAGACGTGGATGTTGCCGTCGGCGATCACTTCGGCGCCGAAGCTCACGACGGCCAGCACGACCAGGTCGGCGCCCTTGGCGTACACACGCTGGCCCGAGCGCAGCGGTTTGTCGACGATCAGCGTGCTGCGGGCCGGGGCGGGCAGCTCGACCATCGGCGCGGCAGCAGTGGGTTCGCTTGCACGAACGGCCGGCGCGTTGCCATGCGCTTCGCCGAGGCCCGCCGCGAACGCGGCTTCCATTTGCGCTGCGCTGCCGCCCTTCACCGCGATCGGCAGCATCTTGTGGCCGCGCAGCAGCGCTGTCAGCGCGTCGAAGTCGATCGCCGCATCGGCCTCGCGCAGCAGCGAAAGATCGATCGCCACCGGGTCCTGGTCGAACAAACCCGGCGCGTCGGCGAAGCGGGCGTCGAGCGCCTGCGAAAGCAGCGTGAGGTCGGTGGTCCTGAGCACCACGGCCACCAGGGTGAGCGCAGCGCTTTTCAGCTCGAAAGGAGGTGGCGCGTTCGTTTGCGGTGCAACGAGCATGGGTGCGAGAGTCGACAAAGGCCGCGAGTGTAGCGGCTGCACATGACGCTTGCGGTTGCAAAAGTGTGTGAGTCGCGTCGGCTTGCAGCCCGCGTTGCCGACAGTGCTTCGCGCGTGCTGCCAGAATCGGCGCATCGCACACCCCGCCCGAAGGAGCAGCACATGACACACCGGCTCGCAGACACACAAGACACCCCCGCCACCAAGGGCGACAAGGCCAACCGGCTCGAAGAACAACTCGTCTTCAAATCGCGCTACGTGCTGATCTTCGGCGAGATCGACGACAAGATGGCTCGCGCCACCTGCCAGCGCCTGATCGCACTCTCGGAAGAGTCGGACGCGCCGATCACGGTCACGATCTCGTCACCCGGTGGCCACGTGGAATCGGGCGACGCCATCCACGACATGATCCGCTTCGTGCGCGCACCGGTCACGGCGCTGGGCACCGGCTGGGTCGCGAGCGCCGGCGCGCACATCTTCCTCGCGGTGCCGAAAGAGCGCCGGCTGTGCCTGCCGAACACCCGCTTCATGATCCACCAGCCGGCCGGTGGCGCGGGTGGCCAGGCGACCGACATCGCGATCCAGGCCAAGGAAATCTTGCGCACGCGCGAGCGCATCGCGAAGATCGTGGCGCGCGAGACCGGCAAGCCGCTCGCGACAGTGATGACCGACATGGAGCGCGACTACTGGATGAACGCCGAAGAGGCCGTGAGCTACGGCATCGTCTCGCGCATCATCGAGCGCCAGCAAGACCTGGCCTGAAACGCGCGGGCCCAACCCGAAGCCCGCAAGGCTCCTAATTGCGGCCCGGTTGCCCGCGGTCTTCACCCTTTCCGCGTTCCCTGTCCTGACCCTGCCCGCGCCGCTGCTCCTGCTCTTGCTCCTGTGAAGGCTGCCTGGCCTGCGGGGGGTTGTTCGGGCCGGGCCGAGGCGCTCGTTGTTCCGGTTCGGCGCCACGTTGTTGCGGCTGCCGCCTCGGCTCCGCGGCCTCCGGCTGCGCTCGCTCGCGCGGCGGGCTGGGTTGCCGGGCTTCTTCGCCCCCCTGCCTCGGAGCCCTGGCGCGCGGTTCGGCAATATCTTCCCGGCGTTGCTGAGGTGGCTGTGGGCTGTAGCGCTGGGCCTCGGCTGGCCTCACGGTTCGCTCCGAACCGGGTCGTGCCTCGTACTGCTGGCGCGCGACGGCCTCGCGCGGCCGGTAGGCGTAGTTCTGGGTCCGAAGCTGCTGCTGTTGTTCGACTCTGGGATAACGCTCCCCCGTGTACTGCCGCTGGTACACCGGCAACGGCGCAATGGCGGGTGCGGACGCCCGGTTCCAGCGGTCCCAGTTGCCGTGCCGCCGCTCCCAGTCGTTGCCCCAGTGCTCACCCCAGCGCGGGGGCGCGTCCGGCCGCCAGCCCCCGAAGTAGACCGGCGGGTTCTGGTAGTAGCGGACCGGAATCCTCAAGACAAAGACCGGCACGAACTCCGGGCCCACCATGCCCCACGGGCCGTTGTACCAGTCGCTCGTGTACCAGTTGTCCGACTGGTAGACCCAATACATGCCGTCGTAGAAGAAGAAGTTCGAATCCAGGCCCGGCGCGTAGTAGACCGGATAGTCGGGCACGCGCACGAGCTGCGGGTACAAGGGCAGGTTGATCCCGATGCTCACGCCCGGCACATAGATGCCGACACTCAGCTGTGCCTGGGCCGACGTCGTCGATCCCAACAGCATCCACAACACCAGGATTGCGTAGCGCATCTCGTTCTCCGGTTCGGTCATCAGGACGAAGGGCCTTCGGTCAGGGCCGGCATCGCCACCGCTTGGTCACGGCCGAGCCAGCATAGTCTTTTCGCGCGCTGCGCACTGTGTGCTGCCGAACACCGCGCGCCGTTGCATGCCGGCGGGCCGCGACCTGGCGAGTAGCGTTCCCAGCGTCAGGGACGATGGTGGAGATGCTCGCGTCGCCGACAAATCAATTGTCGAGCGCGGCCCGGCGCTCTAAAGTGGCGCCCACCACAGCACCGGAGACACCCATGGGAAGAGCGCCTGCGCCCGACGCCGAATTCATGATGCGCGACACCACGTCGCACCCCCCGGCGCTTGCGCCCACCTACAAGACGAGTGTGTTGCGCAGCCCGCGGCTGGCACTGATCTCGCTGCAGAACTCGCTCTCGGAAGTGACGGCGCCGGTGTTTCGCGCTGACGAGCTGGGGCCGCTCGACCACGACCTGATCATGAACGCGTCGAAAAGCGGCCTGCCGGTGGGCGAGCGCATCGTTGTGCACGGTTATGTGCAGGACCAGCTCGGCCGGCCGGTCAAGAACGCGCTGGTCGAGGTCTGGCAAGCCAACGCCAGCGGCCGCTACCGCCATAAGAAGGACCAGTACATCGGCGCGCTCGACCCTAACTTCGGCGGCTGCGGGCGTGTGCTCACCGACGAATACGGCTACTACGCCTACCGCACGATCCGCCCCGGCCCGTACCCGTGGCGCAACCGCGTGAACGACTGGCGCCCCGCGCACATCCACTATGGCGTCTCGGGCGACGGCTGGGCCCAGCGCCTGATCACGCAAATGTATTTCGAGGGCGACCCGCTGATCGCGACCTGCCCGATCCTGCGCATCGTGCCGAGCGAAGAGCAGATCCGCGGCCTGATCGCGCTGCAGGACACCAGCGCGTTCATTCAGCTCGACAGCCGCGCCTACCGCTTCGACATCGTGCTGCGCGGCCAGCGCGCCACGCTTTTCGAAAACGCCGTGCAAGGAGCGGCAAAATGAGCCAGCAGCAGATGAAAGCATTGATGCGCGAAACCGCTTCGCAAACCGCCGGCCCTTATGTTCACATCGGCCTGGCGCCGCAGCAGGCCGGCTTCGAGATCTTCGAGAACAACTTCGGCAGTGTGCTCACGAACGCGCAGACGAAGGGCGAGCGCATTCGCATCGAAGGCCGCGTGACCGATGGCATCGGCACCGTGCTGAAAGACGCGTTGCTCGAGATCTGGCAGGCCAACGGCGAAGGCAAGTACGCGCACCCCGGCGACCGCCAGCCGGGCAAGGCGATCGACCCGAACTTTCGCGGCTGGGGCCGCAGCTGCACCGACTTCGACAGCGGCATCTACAGCTTCGACACGATCAAGCCTGGCGCGGTCACGGGCCGCAATGGCCGCTTCATGGCGCCGCACATCAACCTGTGGTTGGTGGCGCGTGGCATCAACCTCGGCCTGAACACGCGCTTGTACTTCAGCGACGAAGCCGAGGCGAACGCGAAAGACGCGGTGCTCAACATCATTGAGTGGGAAGCGCGCCGCCAGACGCTGGTCGCGCAGCGCGAACTGAAAGACGGCGCAGTGACCTACCGCTTCGACATCCGCCTGCAGGGCGAAGGCGAAACGGTGTTCTTCGACATCTGAGGTGGTTTTGTATTCGAGGGGACATGAATGAACGCAGCAGAGTGTCCCACCGGCCTGATCCCGCCCCCACATCGGCTGCGCGCAACGAAAAAAAGAGGGCCCGCAGGCCCTCTTCACATTCACTGACTGGACCGCCGTATCAAGGGCAGGTCGCCGAGTTGGCCACCGCTGCCGGGCGCAGTGCCCGAGTGGTGCCGCTTTCGTCAGGGCCGAGCGTGTTCTTCGTGTACGTGCAGCCGTAGGTTGCTGCGGCCACGGTGGCGGGTGTCACCACGTCGTCGCCGGTCGGCTTGATGCCGTCACGTTCC
>JAYVTD010000209.1:0-7739 GCA_043774765.1 Rhizobacter sp.
TGGTGGGCCTGGCCGAGCGCGCACGTGACAAGCCCGCCACCTTCAGCGGCGGCATGAAGCGCCGCCTGAACATCGCCTGTGCGCTGGTGCACGACCCCGAGCTGCTGTTGCTCGACGAGCCCACGGCCGGCGTCGACCCGCAAAGCCGCAACGCGATCTTCGACAACCTGGAAGCGCTCAAGCACGCCGGCAAGGCGCTGGTCTACACCACGCACTACATGGAAGAAGCCGAGCGGCTGGCCGACCGCATCGTCATCATCGACCACGGCAAGGTGGTGGCGAGCGGCACGCTGGCCGAGCTGCTGCGCGTGCTGCCCGCCGCGCAGACGCTGGCGATCGACATCGAGGGCACGCCCGACCTCGCCGCGCTGCAACGCATCGACGGCGTGAAGCACGTGGCGTTTGACGCTGGCACGCTGACCGTGGGCCTCGACGACCTGACACGCAGCGCCAGTGCGGTGCTGCAGGCCGTGAGCGCGAGTGGTGTGGCGGTGCGGCACCTGAGCTCGGGCCGGGCCAATTTGGAAGACGTGTTCCTCGCCCTCACCGGGCGCCAGCTGCGCGATTGAACGAACAGAAAGGAATCAAAACATGAACGCCTTCATCGCGCTGCTGCGCAATGACCTGGTGCTGTACTTCTCGAACCGCCGCTCGGTGAGCATGAGCATCCTCGCGCCGATTCTTATTGCTGCATTTTTCGGCAGCCTGTTCGGGGGCAGCGACAACAAGCCCGCGAACATCCCGATCGCCATCACAGACCTCGACCAAAGCGAACTCTCGGCGAAGATCGTCGCTGCGATGCGCGCCGACAGCGCCTTCACGCTGAGCGAAGCCAGCGAGGAAGAAGCGCTCGCGCAGGTCAAGGCCGGCAAACTGCACGCTTCGGTCACGCTGCCGGCCGGCTTCGGTGCGAAGGCCGGCAACGCACTGTTCGGTAGCCGCGACAAACCTCAGATCGTGTTGAACTACGACCCCTCGCAATCGATGGTACTGCCGCTGCTGCGCGGCCTGCTCACGCAGCACGTGATGCAGACGGTGAGCCAGGCGGCGTTCAGCGGTGCAGCCCCGATGATGAAAAGCATGCGCGAGCAGGTGCTGAAGAACCCGCAGTTGCCGGCCGGCCAGCGCGACGAACTCGTCAGCATGTTCGACAGCATCGCGAAGGTGCAGGAACGTGCGGCGCTCGCGCTGGGCGCCGCCTCGGCCCCGGCCGCCGGCCCGAGCTTCAGCGTGCCCTTCAGCACGCGCGAGGTCGAAGCCAGCTCGCAGCCCGAAACTCACTACAACAGCTACGCGCATTCCTTCGCTGGCATGGGCGTGCAGTTCATTCTGCTGATGGGCGTCGACATGGCCATCGGTCTGTTGCTGATGCGCCGCCACGGTCTGTGGAAGCGGCTGCGCGCCGCGCCGCTCTCGCGCAGCAAGCTGCTCGGCAGCCGCATCGCCAGTACCGCATTGATCGCATTGATCGTGTTCGCGGTGATCTATGCCGTGGCGATGGCGGCTTTCGGCGTGCGCATTGACGGCAGCGTGTTCGGCTTCGTCGCGGTGCTGGTAGCGTTTGCGCTGCTCACCGCCAGTTTCGGCCTGCTGATCGCTGCGCTCGGCAAGACGCCCGAAGCCACACGAGGCCTGGCGATCCTAACGACCTTGCTGCTGGTGATGCTGGGCGGCGCCTGGGTGCCCTCGTTCATCTTCCCGGCGTGGCTGCAGACGCTCTCGTTGTTCGTACCGACCCGCTGGGCCATCGACGGCCTCGACGCGATGACGTGGCGAGGGTTGCCGCTGGAAGCGGCGGTGATGCCGGTGCTGGTGCTGCTGGGGTTCACGGCCGTCTTCACGGCGCTGGCGATCGCGCGGTTCGAGTGGGAGGAGTGAGAGGCGTCGCTATCATTCCAGTCATGCCGAAATCTCCGAAGAAGTCAACTCACCCTTTCGATGCGCTGGAAGCAAAGGGCTTCGAGATCCGATTTCTGTCTCATGCGAAGTCGATCAGTGATGGCGAATTTCCAGATGCCTTGCTTGAAATTGCTAGCGCATTGAACTCCATTGAGTTGCCAATCACGGAGATCATCGGGAGCGGTGGCGGAGAAACGAAGTTCACGCAGCGGCTTCGACGAACGCTGAGCACGATGGGGTGGCAGAAGCACGTTTTCGAAATCAAAAAGACCATCGATGGCACAGCGCGCGAGTCGACGTCCCACGAAGTGGATCATGTCAGGCGCTATGCAGGCGTGGGTGTCGTGGCTCTGGAAATCGAATGGAACAACAAGGATCCATTTTTCGACCGCGATCTGGAAAACTTCAAACGCCTGCATGCAGAAGGTGCGATCAGCGTCGGTGTGTTGATCACGCGCGGCTCGTCATTGCAAGACGCGTTGTGGAGCGCCGTACATCGGTTCACGCGCGACAGGAAGATCTCGAGCTTTGAAGACCTTGAATTGAACGGCTATGTGCCTACGCCGAAGCAAAAAGTCAACGTGCTGAGGCGAGTGCTGAGGACAAGGGACCCTGTGGCTTTCGCTGACGCATGGACTGACAACTTTGTGTCCAACAAGTTCGGGCAAGCCACCACCCATTGGGCCAAACTGATAAATCGGGTTGAGCGCGGTGTTGGCAACCCATGTCCGCTACTGCTCATTGGCTTGCCAGCGACGATGATCACGTTTGACAGTGCACCAATCGAGCAGTTGTCGGAAGACGATGCCAAAAGCAGCGAAGAACTCTAGGCCTCGAAGAGTTCCGGGTGCACTGCCGATCGACCACTCTGCGAGTGATTCGAATACGTTGACCAGCTGGGCGCGTACTCTTCGTGCGCCTGATCGCCCCAGATTGACCAGCCTGGCCTTTGCCCTCGCGCGAACATCTCGAGGAACGGGCCGGGGCTGCAACTGGTGATCAGCGGGTACTGCTCATCGGGTTTTCGGCTGTGCTCACGTTTGCGCGTTGCGATCGTATTCACTTGCGTGCGTCCGGGTTGCAAGGTTCGTGCACTCTTTCCGCGAACACCAAACAGCAAAAGCTCGGTGACGTTTCGAAAGTAAAACCCTACGCCCCGTCCGTCCGGGCCACCGTCCTTGCGAACTTTTTGCCACACGATATTGGACTTGTACTTGAAGCCCCACGCTTCCATCACAGCCAGGCCTTCCGGCAAAAGCGCATTGGGCACCCAAAGATAAAGATGCGCAGTGTCAGTCGCAGCGCTCTCGACCGGCAAGGCTTTGATGTCGTCAAGTTTGAGGGTGGAATACCTTGCCAAGCGCTTGTGCTCAGGAGCGACCTTGCCGGTCTTGTTCTGAAATTGCCAAGGGGGATCGGCAAGAATCGTCTTGAACTTTCTGCCCGCTATGAAGCGGGAAAACTCATCGGCTGCGTTGGTTGGCATGGTGTAGCAGATCATACCCAAGTGCTTCCCCAATGCTGGATCTTTTTACAGTCCTGCCCTCTCCCGGCCGGGCGCACGGCACGCAGCCATTCGTGACGGCGCCAGCCGCCGCTCAGCTCGCCGGACGCTGCATCTGGCACGAGGTCGGCTGCGAGCTGACGTACGCGTCCCAGACCACCTCGGAGCGGAACCCGTAGCCGGTGTTCTCGGCGTCGTACTTCACGCCCTTGCTGCCCTGCTTGGCCCAGACGCCGAGGAAAAGCGGCGCCTGCAGTTGGTGATCGGCCTTGCGCATCTCGACGTCGCCGACCGGGCTCTTGTACTTCATGCCTTCGAGCGCGAACGCGACGGCCTTGGCGTCGGTCGATTTCGCGGCGCGCATCGCCGACTGCAGCATGTTCATGCTGTTCCAGTGCGCGGCGAATATGAAGTCGTCGCCGGTCTTCTTCTTGTAGTCGACATAGATCTTCTCGAGCTCGGGCGTGGGCGCGTTGTGGCCCCAGTTCCAGATCACGCCCACTTTCTCGGCACCCCACGAGCCCATCTGCGCCGGGATGCTCGGGTTGTTGGCGTTCATCGTGTAGAAGTTGATGTTCTGCCCGAAGTCGCGCGCCGACTTGAACAGCAGGCCCAGATCGCTGCCCCAGTTCGAGGTGATCACGGTGTCGGCGCCCGAGGCCTGGATCTTCGCGACGTAGGGCGCGAAGTCGCGCACGGTCGCGATCGGCACAAAGTCGTCGCCGACGATCTGGATGTCGGGGCGCTTGCGGGCCAGGTACTCTTTCGTCGCACGCGAGACCTGCTGGCCATGCGTGTAGTTCTGGTTCAGCAGGTAGACCTTCTTGATGTCGGGCCGCTTCATGAAGTAGGTGGTCAGCGCCTCGATCTTCATCTCGCTCGACGGGTAGAAGCGAAAGTGCCAGAAGCTGCAGCGGTCGTTGGTCAGCCCCGGATCCATCGCCGAATAGTTCAGGTACACGGTCGCCTTCTGCGGCTCGCGCTCGGCCAGCTTGTTCAGCGCATCGACGAGCGAAAACGCGACGCCCGAGCCACCGCCCTGGGTGATGTAGCGGATGCCCTGGTCGGTCGCCGACTTCAGCACCGTGACGCTTTCCTGCGGCGAGCCCTTGCCGTCGAAGGCAACGACCTCGAACTTCGGATCGGTCGATGCGCTGCGGGCGTTCAGCTGGCTCACCACTTCTCGCAGCTGCTTCAGCGAGCCTTCGCCGGCTGCCGCGAACGGGCCCGAGAGCACGTCGATGAAAGCGATCTTGACGGTCTGCGCCAGCGCCGCCTGAGTGGCGAACAACAGTGCTGTTGTCGCGATCGCGCGGGCGAAGGTGGGGGCTTTGTGCATCGGGTGTCTCCGGGTTAGCAGATCATTCAAGCATGCCGGCCCGCGCCGGGTGATGGGCGTAAACCCGGGACGTTCGTCGAGCGGGCGGGCGCCAGCTCAAGGGCCGCGCCGCGCACATGGCAAACTCCTGCCCGCCCGCCTCGGGCCCGAATCACGCTGCGCCTGTGCAGCGCCGCGCAATACACCCCATGAGCACCACAGAAATCTTCCTGATCGCGATGCTGATCATCTTCAGCGTGCCCTACCTGGTCTGGCGGCTCGGGCGCACCGAGTATTTCGCGCCGCTGGTGGTGGTGCAGATCATCTGCGGCATCCTGCTCGGGCCGGGGGTGCTCGGCGCGGCCTTTCCCGAGTACTACAGGTTCGTTTTCAGCGCGCCGGTGATCCAGAGCCTGAACGGCGTCGCGTGGTGGGCGGTGATGGTGTTCGTGTGGATCGCCGGCATTGAGCTCGACCTGCACCAGGCCTGGGAACACCGCGTCGAAAGTGGCATCACTGCCGGCCTGGCGCTGGGTGTGCCGCTCGCCTTCGGCAGCGTGGCCGCGATCGGCATGCTGATGTTCCCGGGCTGGGTCGGCGCAAAAGCGCAGACCTGGCAGTTCGTGCTCGGCATCGGCATGGCCTGCGCGGTGACGGCGCTGCCGATCCTGATCCTGCTGATGGAGAAGCTCGAGATCCTGCGCCAGCCGGTCGGCCAGCGCATCCTGCGCTATGCAAGCGTCGACGACATCGCGATCTGGGGCGTGCTCGCGTTGATCCTGATGGACTGGGAGCGGGTCGGCAAACAAGGCGGCTTTCTGCTGGCCTTCATCGTCGTCGGTTACGGCTTTCGCAAGCTGATGGTCGCGATTCCCGAGCGCGACCGCTGGTACGCCGGGCTGATCTGGCTCGCCGCCTGCGGCCTGGGGGCCGACTGGTCGGGCCTGCACTACATGGTCGGCGCTTTCCTCGCCGGCGCGAGCATCGACTCGCACTGGTTCGACCAGAACAAGATGGACGCGCTGCGTGGCCACGTGCTGCTGGTCGTGATGCCGGTGTTCTTTCTCAGCACCGGGCTGCGCACCGACTGGCAGCTGGGCGGCGCGGCCGTGTTCATCGCCGCGGCGGTGCTGCTGCTGGCCTCGGTCTCGGGCAAGCTGATCGGCACGCACCTGGCCGGCAAGATTTTGAAGTGGCAACCCGGCGAAGGCTCACTGATCGGCTGGCTGTTGCAGACCAAGGCGCTGATCATGATCATCTTTGCCAACGTGCTGCTCGACAAGCAGATCATCACGAGCGAAACCTTCACCGCGCTGCTGCTGATGGCCGTGGCCAGCACGATGCTGACGGTGCCGGTGGTGTCGCCGAAACTGGCGCGGATGAAGGAGATCGTGTTCCGGTCGAAGTGACGCAGCGCTACCTGCGCTCCACGATCACCGGCACGAGCTGCAAGGCCGTGCGCACACGCTCGGCCACGCCGCGCGCTTCGTCGCGGCTCGGGTACGGGCCGGCTTGAAGGCGGAACACCGCAGCGTCGCTGAACACGGCGAGCAGCGGTGCGAGCCAGTCGGCTTCGGTGCTGACCCGCTTGTGAAACCCCTCGGCACCGTCGCGCTGCGCGAACGCACCGAGCTGGACCCAGAAGCCGCGCGCCGGTCGTGTGTAGGCCCGCGCCGCGGGCGCGTCGGCCACCGGGCTCGAATTGGCCGCCGGCGAGGGCGCGGCTGCAGCGGTTGTCGTGATCTCGGTTGCCGGCACACGCACTTCGGGTTCGACCGCGGCAGGCGCAACCACCAACGCAGGCGTCGCCGGAGCTTTCGTTTCGGCCAGCCGCACTGGCTCACCCTCACGCCGCCAGGCACCGGTCCGGATGTCGTCGAATGTGATGCGCTGCAGCTCGACCGGGCCCACGCCGCGCAGCAGGTCGAGCTGCAAGGCCGCCGTGTAGCTGAGGTCGACGATGCGCCCCGGGTGGAACGGCCCGCGGTCGTTGATACGCAGCACCACCTCGCGGCCGTTGGCCGGGTTGCGCACGCGGGCGTAGCTCGGGATCGGCAACGTCGGGTGCGCTGCCGTCATCGCGTACATGTTGTAGACCTCGCCGCTGGCGGTGCTCCGGCCGTGGAACTTGCGGCCGTACCACGAAGCCATGCCACGCTCGGTGAAGGGCGCGTCTTTCGTGATCGGCGTGTAGTCGCGGCCGAGCACCGCGTAGGGCTTGTTCGGGCCGCCGCTGCGGATCGGCTCGAGCTTCGGTTCGGCGTCGGGCACCCGGGCCAGGTCGGGCGGCGGGCTGGCTTCGGCGCCGTCGCGGTCGGGAAAGGGCCGGGTCGTGGGTGCGGTCGACGCACCACGCGGCGGGCCCGAAGCGCAGCCGGCCAGCACGGCCGCCAGCAACACGAGCAGCGCCAGGGTGGTGGGCCGGCGAACGGCGCCGGCAGACGTGGGCATCGACATGCCCGCGACCCTAACCGAAAGACGCGGCTTGCGCTGCAGCCGGCAACCGCTCAACGCAGCCGTTTCAGATCGTCACCGCGCGCCGTATTCGGTTCGGCGTGACGCGGAAGACGCGACCTTTTCGACCAGAAAGGCGCCGCCGGCGTAACGCTTGCGCGTTTGTGGTGCGGCCCAGGCCGCGTCGTCGAAGGTGCCAAGCACCACGTCGCCCTTGATGACGACGAACTGCCCGTCATAGAGCTGCGCCAGGGTGTCCTGGTGGGCGAGGTAGTAGGCACGTTCGCGGTGAAGATCGAGGCTCATGGGGTTCCTTGCGGTGCGCACGGGTCGTGCGCTGACGATCTGCGCAGTGTCGGCTCGCCGCGGAGCGCTTGAAGGGCGGATCAGTCGGGTGAATCGATGGCTGTTCGATCAGCCCCTCGCGCGCCGGCTCCCGCCCAGAACTGCCGTATCCTGCCGACGCAAGTGACACAAACCCCCGAAACGATTCCCAAGCGACGCCGCACGATCATCGTGCTGGCCGCGCTCGGCGCCCTCGCTGCCGGCCTGCTCGCCTGGTGG
>JAYVTD010000210.1:0-5924 GCA_043774765.1 Rhizobacter sp.
GCGATCTGCAACGACCTGGGCTTGAAGCTGATTGAGAAGCGCATCACGCGCGACGAGGTCTACATCTCCGACGAAGCGTTCTTCACCGGCACCGCCGCCGAAGTCACGCCGATCCGCGAACTCGACCGCATCGAGCTCGGTGCCGGCTCGCGCGGGCCGATCACCGAGAAGATCCAGAGCGCGTTCTTCGACATCGTGAACGGCCGCAACCACAAATACGCCGAATGGCTGACCAAGGTTTGAGACCATGAGCGACACCTCACAAAGCGGCGCTCCGATCGAAGTCACCGCGCACGACCTGCAAGGCCCCGGCGTGGTGTTCTGCCCGAACCCGAAGATGACGCTGTGGAGCACCCACCCTCGTGTCTTCATCGACGTGGTGACCACGGGCGAAGGCAAGTGTCCATACTGCGGCACGGTCTACAAGCTGAAGGCCGGCGAAAAGCTCCACGCACATTGATGACAGCCCCAAGGCGCCTTCGGCACCGCCCCCCGAGGGGAGCTCAGGCCGCTAAGGTCCACGAAGTGGGCCTCTCCGTGGCCCATGGCGGCCCGGCGCTGGCCTGAGGTTTCGCTCGATGACGCACAGCCTCATCGTGGCGCCGCAGTGGATCGGCGACGCGGTGATGACCGAGCCGCTGCTCGCGTGCCTCGCAGCGCGTGGTGAACAACTCACCGTGGCTGCACTGCCCTGGGTTGCTCCGGTCTACCGCGCGATGCCGCAGGTGACTGAAGTGATCGACCTGCCGTTCGCGCACGGGCGTCTCGACTGGGCCGAACGCCGGCGTGTCGCGTCGCAACTGCGGGGCCGCTTCGACGTGGCCTATGTGCTGCCCAACTCGCTCAAGTCGGCGCTGATCCCCTGGCTTGCGGGCGTTCCCAAGCGTGTGGGGTACCAGGGCGAAGGCCGCTACCTGCTGCTGAACCAGCGCCTGAAGAGCCCAGCCGGCCGCACGCCGATGGTCGCGTATTACAGCGCGCTGGCCGGCGAGCCCGTTCCCGCGAACGAACGCCCTCGGCTTCGCTTCGATGAAGCCGTGTTGCAAGCCGCCACTCAAGCGGCGATCGTGCAGCCAGGCGCGTACTGGGCTTTCGCGCCCGGCGCCGAATACGGCCCGGCCAAGTGCTGGCCGGCCGCGCACTACGCGGCACTCGCCGCATCGTTGTTCGCGCAGCATGGCCAGCCGGTGCTGCTGATGGGCTCGGGCAAAGAGGCCGCGCTGTGCGAAGAGATCGAAGCCGCCGCGCCGGGCGCCTGCATCGTGATGGCGGGCAAGACCTCGCTGATCGACGCGATGGCGCTGATCGCCGCCGCGCGCGGCGTGGTCAGCAACGACTCAGGCCTGATGCACGTGGCCGCGGCCTTCGGTGTGCCGCAAGCAGCTGTGTTCGGCTCCACCAGCCCCGAGCACACGCCGCCGCTGAACCCGCGCGCACGCGTGTTGTGGCTGAAGGAAGAGTTGCAGCTCGAATGTTCGCCGTGTTTCGAGCGCACCTGCCGCTTCGGCCACTACCGCTGCCTGACCGAATTGAGCCCGATGCGCGTGGAAAGCGCGTTGAGCCAGGCGCTCGCTGCGCCCTGAACTACAACGTCAGCTTGCCAACGAACAGCACCGGCCCGGTCGGTGCGCCGGTGGGTGAGCCGCCCGGCGGCTCAAGGCTCACGGCCAGGTGGTCGGTGCCGGCCGGCAGCGTGGCCTTGGTGAACGCGCTGGCGCCGTTGGCCGAGATCAAGCCGAGCGAACGTGGCGCACCCTTGCCGGCAATTGCCCAGAGTTCGAGCGCCCGATTGGCTTCGACGCTGACGTTGACGAGCGGCCGCGTCACCACGGTGCGGCCGTCGCCGCTGATGCTGGCCACGAACGAGGCCGGCACCAGCGCGCCGCCTTCGGCCGGGGCAGTCGACGACAGCACCACGATGATCGGCGCCTGCGCCGGCCCGGGGTTGGCCAGCAGCACCGACAGGCTCACGACCGCCACCGCGGCAATGCCCGAAAACGCGCGCCAGAAGACGAGCTGGCGCCACCAGCCGGTCGGCCCGGCGACAACCGGTGTGCTTGCCGGTTGAATGCGTTGTTCGATCTTCTGCCATACCGCGGCCGAGGGCTTCGCGGGCGTGACGGCGGAAGTGAGCGGCATCAGCCGGTCTTGCCAGGCGCGCGTGGCGGCGCGCAGCGTGGCGTGAGCCGGCAGCAGCGCTTCGAAGCGGTGGCGCGCCGGGCCGCGCAAGGTGCCGGCCACGTATTCGGCGGCGAGGCGGTCGGCGAGTTCAGGGCGGCTGTAGTCCATCTCAGGCCCCCGGTTGTTGTTGGTCGCGCTGCACCGCGGATTCGAGGCAACTCTTCAACGACATCAACGCGCGCCTCACCCACGACTTGACGGTGCCCAGTGGCTGGCGCATCTGCGCTGCCACTTCGGCGTGGCTCAGGCCGTCGAAGAAGGCCAGCGCGACACTTTGCCGCTGCTGCGCGCTCAAGGTCTGCATGCACGACGACAGCGCACGCGCATCCGAGGCCCGGCTCAGCAGATCGAGCGGGCCGGGCGCGTCGCTGGCCACGGTGTCGTACACGTCGGTTTCCTCATCAAAGGTGGTGGAGCTGATCGTTGAGCGGAATTGCGGCTGGGTTTGCGTGCGACGCAGGCTGTCGATCGCGCGGTTGCGCGCAATGCTGCTGAGCCAGGTCAAGGGTTGGCTCTGGGCGGCATCGAAACCCTGCGCCGCGCGCCAGACGTTGACATACACCTCCTGGAGAATGTCTTCGGCCTGGGCCCGGTCTCTCTGGATACGCAGCACCACACCAAGCAGATGCGAGCTGGTTCTTTCGTAAAGCGTGGCAAATGCCGCGCGGTCACCCAGGCCGGCGCGGCCGAGCAGCCGCGATAGCTCCAGGCTGCGTTCGGTCCAGTCGCTTTGCAGTGTGGCCATGGGTTCAGGGGCGGCGCGGTGAAGCGAATCTGTGTGAGGGCTGACATGCGCCGACAACGAGCGCGGCGACTATGAGGCTTCGTACAATCGAAGAAGCTCAGAAGACTACCCTATGTCCAGCCCTCGCGAATTCGTTCTCACCCTGTCTTGTCGAGATACCAAGGGCATCGTCTATGCGGTTTCGGGCTTGTTGTATGAGGCCGGCTGCAACATTGTCGATTCGCAGCAGTTCGGCGACGTGCTGAATGCCGACAGCAGCGGCCTGTTCTTCATGCGGGTGCACTTCGAGGCGCCGCCTGCACTTGCCGACTGCAACGCGCTGCTGGCCTTGCTGGTGCCGCTGCGCCAGAAGTTCGGGATGGAAACGAACGTTCACGCGCTGGCCCGCAAGCCGCGCCTGCTGCTGATGGTGAGCCAGCACGGCCACTGCCTGAACGACCTGCTGTTCCGCTGCGACACCGGCCAGCTGCCGGCGCAGGTGGTGGCGGTGGTTTCGAACCACCCCGACTTCGCCGACCTGTGCGCGCTGCACGGCGTGCCTTTTCAGCACCTGCCGCTTGCGGCCGGTGCAGCGCCCGCCGAGAAGCGCGCGCAGGAGCTGCAGGTGCAGGCGCTGGTCGACACGCTGCATGTCGACCTGGTCGTGCTGGCGCGCTACATGCAGATTCTCTCGGCCGAGTTCTGCGGCTTCCTGAAGGGCCGCGCGATCAACATCCATCACAGCTTCCTGCCGGGGTTCAAGGGAGCGAAGCCCTACTTCCAGGCCCACGCGCGCGGCGTCAAGCAGATCGGCGCAACCGCGCACTACGTGACGCCCGAGCTCGACGAAGGGCCGATCATCGAGCAGGACGTAGAGCGTGTCGACCACGCGCTCAGCCCCGAAGACTTCACCGCGGTCGGGCGCGACATCGAAAGCGTGGTGCTGGCGCGCGCCGTGCGCTGGCACGTGGAACACCGGGTATTGCTCAACGGCGGCAAGACGGTCGTGTTTCGCTGATCAGCAGGAGTTCGCATGGCCCGACCCAAACCGATGGCGCCGCTCGGCTCGCCCGACGAGATCGAACAACAGTTCTACGAAGCGCTGCAGCGCGGCGACATCGAGCGGCTGATGGCCGTGTGGTCCGACGACGAAGACATCAGCTGCGTGCACCCCGGCGGGCCGCGCGTCGTCGGCGCAGGGGCGATCCGCGCCGCCTTCGATTCGATGTTCGCCAACGGCACGATCGACGCCCGACCCGAAAGAGTGCGGCGCCTGCAGACCCACAGCTGCGCCGTGCACAGCGTGCTGGAGCAGGTGCGCGTGATGACCGAAGAAGGCCCGCAGTCGGCCTGGGTGATCGCGACCAACGTCTACGTGAAGGGCGCGCAGGGCTGGCGGCTCGTAGCGCACCACGCGAGCCCGGGCTCGCCGCGTGAAGTGCAGGAGATCGTGGAAGCGGCCTCGGTGCTGCATTGATGCATCAGTACCGCGCACCACGCTGGCTGGTCGGGGGCAACGCGCAGACGATCTGGCCGGCGCTGTTCTCGAAGCGCTTCACCGGCGAAGCCCCGATCTACCGGCGCGAACGCTGGACCACACCCGACGCCGATTTCATCGACGTCGACTGGCAGGGCGAAGACAGCAGCGTCCCGCTGCTGGTGCTGTTCCACGGCCTCGAAGGTTCGTCGGGCAGCCACTACGCGCAGGCCTTCGCGCACTGGGCGCGCCACAACGGCTGGCGCTTCGTGGTGCCGCACTTTCGCGGCTGTTCGGGCGAGCTGAACCTGGCGCCGCGGGCCTACCATTCGGGTGATTTCGAAGAGATCGGCTGGGTGCTGAAGCGCTTGCGCTCGGAGCACGCAGGAACGATCTGCGCCGTGGGCGTTTCACTCGGCGGCAACGCTTTGCTGCGCTGGGCCGAAGAGTCCGGCGACATGGCGGCGCAGACCGCCAGCGTGGTCTGCGCCGTCTCGTCGCCGATCGATCTGGCGGCCGGCGGCCGGGCCATCGGCGAAGGTTTCAACCGGCAGGTCTACACCCGCATGTTCCTGCGCAGCATGAAGCCGAAGGCATTGCGCAAGCTGGCGCAGCACCCGGGTTTGTTCAGCCGCGAGAAGCTGCTCGCTGCGCGCGACCTGTACGCGTTCGACGACGTGTTCACCGCGCCGCTGCACGGCTTCAGGGGCACCGACGACTACTGGTCGCGCGGCTCGGCCAAACCGCACCTGCATCACATCCGCATTCCGGCGCTGGTGCTCAACGCGCGCAACGACCCGTTCGTGCCGGCCAGCAGCTTGCCGGGCGGGCACGAGGTCGGCCGGCATGTGACGCTGTGGCAGCCGCCGCACGGCGGCCACGTCGGCTTTCCCGGCGGGCGCTGGCCCGGCCACGTGCACACATTGCCCGAAGCGGTGATGGGCTGGATCAAAGCGCAGCTCTGAACGAAGATCGAGGCATGGACGACATCGTCAAACAGGCGCTGAAGAAGTGGCCCAACGTACCGCACTGTTACGGCTGGCTCGCGCTCGACGCGCGTGGCGACTGGTACATGCGTGACGACCGGGTGCAGGCCGCGGGGCAGTTCCCCCAGCTCAAGGGCAGCCGCATCCTGCACGAGAAGCTGCGCGAGTTCATCGAGCGCAACTACCTCGTCGACGAGGCCGGCTGCTGGTTTTTCCAGAACGGGCCGCAGCGGGTGTATGTCGAACTCGAAGCCGCGCCCTGGGTCTGGCGGCTCGAAGCGGTGCCCGGCTCGGCGCCATGCATCACCAGCCACACCGGGCTGGCAGCCGGGTTCGAATCGGCGTGGCTCGACGAGCGTGACCGCCTTTTCCTGGCCACCGACCTCGGCCTCGGCATCGTGCACACGCTCGACATGGAAGCCGCGGCCGGTGCAGTCGAAAGCGCGGCGTGGTCGCCCACCACCAGCACTTTCGATTCGCTCGTCAAGCGCTTCGGCTACCGGCTCGCGCCTGCCCCTTGATTCACATCCCGTAGAACACGTAGTCGGCTTGGTAG
>JAYVTD010000211.1:0-9251 GCA_043774765.1 Rhizobacter sp.
TCGTCGACCAGCAGCTTCAACGCTTCGTCGATGCGGACCTTGCGCTGGCGCTTCTTGGCGCCGCCCATGTTCGCGAACATGCCCTTCAACTGCTCGGCCATCTCTTCCATGCCGGGCGGGCTCATCACTTCGAGCGCGGCCTTGTGGTCGGTGACCTCGAGCTCGATTTCCTTGTCGTTCAACAGGCCCTCGCGCAGCCGCTTGCGCATCACCTGGCGGGCGGTGTTGTCGGGCCCGGGTGCAGCGGGCGGCGCCAGCCCGAACTCGCTGCCCGAGCTGCGGGCCGCTGGCACCAGGATGTCGAGCACGCGGTCTTCGGCGGCGTCTTCGGCGCGGGCGCGGTGGCGCCGTATCGCGCTTTCACGCTCCTGCTTGACCGCCATGTCGACGAGGTCGCGCACGATCGAGTCGACGTCTTTGCCGACGTAGCCGACCTCGGTGAACTTGGTCGCTTCGACTTTGATGAAGGGCGCGTCGGCCAGCTTGGCCAGGCGCCGCGCGATCTCGGTCTTGCCGACGCCGGTGGGGCCGATCATCAGGATGTTCTTCGGCGTGATCTCGCCCCGCATCGGCTCGGCCACCTGCTGGCGCCGCCAGCGGTTGCGCAGCGCGATCGCCACGGCGCGCTTGGCGCCGGCTTGGCCGACGATGTGGCGGTCGAGTTCGGAGACGATCTCCTGCGGGGTCATGCTCGATTTCATGGTCGTCGTCATCAGTCGAGCGTCTCGATGATGTGGTTCTGGTTCGTGTAGATGCACAGCTCGCCGGCGATCTCGAGCGACTTCTTGACCACGTCTTTCGGGGCCAGCTCGGTGTTGCTCAGCAAGGCACGGGCGGCGGCATGCGCGTACGCGCCGCCCGAGCCGATCGAGACGATGCCGTGTTCGGGCTCGAGCACGTCTCCGTTGCCGGTGATGATCAGCGAGGCCTCGCGGTCGGCCACGGCGAGCATGGCTTCGAGGCGGCGCAGCACACGGTCGGTGCGCCAGTCCTTGGTCAGCTCGATGGCGGCGCGCACCAGGTGGCCCTGGTGTTTTTCGAGCTTGGCCTCGAAGCGCTCGAAGAGCGTGAATGCGTCGGCGGTGGCACCTGCAAAACCGGCGAGCACCTGGTCGCGGTGCAGCTTGCGGACCTTGCGCGCCGACGACTTGACGACGATCGTGCCGAGCGTGACTTGCCCGTCACCGCCGAGCGCCACCACATTGCCGCGGCGCACGCTCAGGATGGTCGTGCCGTGATAGTTTTCCATGGAGCCGAGGTGGGGTCGGAACGATCAGGGGCAAGGGCCATCGCGGCGCCTTGGAGGTTCAAAGCCAGCAACTAAACATTGCGGACCTTCACTTTCGCGTGCTCGTTGATGCCCATCGCGCCGAAGAACAGCGCCACCATGCGGTGCGCGTCGACGAAGTTGACGCCCCGGTTCTCGCTGCGGCGCGCCAGCACCCAGTTGAGCAGGTCGCCAGCGGCGATGAAATCGACCCGGATCAGACGCGCGCACGACACGTTGACGATGTTCGAGGTGCCCAGGTCGGCGGTCATCTTGGTCAGGGTCGCCCCGATGTCACCCACCAGCTGCCCCGACAGCTCAACGCTGCCGACCTGCAACACGCCGGTGTCTTCGGTCAGGCGTGACTCCATGAAGCTGGTCGATACATCGCTCACCACCGACAGCGGCGGCGACGTCGTGCTCAGGCCACTGCCGCTGACACGCACTTCGCAGCGCGCCCGTTCCCAGGACGGCGGCGAGACTTCGTAGGTCACGCAGTAGTCGATCGCGGTTTCGTCGAACTGGTCGGGTCGGTAAGCCATGCGCAGCGCGTCAAGTCGCAGCTGCCAGTAAGCAGGGTCGACATCGCGCACGCCGGTCGGCGCGGCATCTTGCAGCACGGTGAACAGGCGCTCGCCACCGAGCCAGCGCATGTCCAGGTCTTGCGGGATCCAGTTGCGGAACAGTTCGCTCAGGCGCGCGCAGGCTTCGGCGTCGATGCCCTTCAGGGCAGTCCAGTCGAAGACCCAGGGCAGCGGCATCTGGAGCGTGACCGACGACAGCTTGGCCACGGCATCGGCGTCCACGTACTCGGGGCAGACCCAGCCCACCTGGCCTTCGAGGCGCGGTCGTTTCGGGCGGTCGGCGCTGGCGGCATCGGCCACCAGCTTGGGCAAGGAATACCACTGCGGCGCCGACCAGCCGAATTGTTGCGCGTAGTCGAGCGCCAGGCTCTCGAACTTGTGCTGCTGGCCGATCGCGCGGTACAGGTCGAACAACACCAGCCAGGTTTCGGCGTCTTGCGAACGCGGGCCGCCGGGCACGGTCATGTCGATGAGGGCCTGTTCGCATTGGTCGAAGTCGGCGTTGGCGAAGGCGATCACTGCCTCGTCGAGCTCCGGGTCGTGGACCACTTCGGCCAGGTTGACGGCAAATGGGTCGCTGAAGCCGGGCGTTGCGACGTCTAAGGCGAGCGGTGCCATGTCGCGGGCCAGCGGTGCCGGCTGCGGCGGGGCGCGGCCGCGGCCGGGCGCAGCGTCGGCGACCCGGCCGCCGCCCGCGCCGGGCAGGTTCGGGCGGCTCAGCGCGTCGCCGAGCGGCACCGGTTCGGTCGGCGCGTTGTAGAACTCCGGCGAACGGGCCTCGGCGGCCGCCGGTGGCACGCGCACTTCGGGCACGCGGCGCAGCGGGGCGACGAAGCTGTCGCCCACCATTTGCTGCTCGATCTCGTCGATCTTGGCCTTGACGCCGCTGTCGGGCTTGGCGCCGCTGTCGGCGATACGGGCTTCGGAGTCGTCGATGCGGGAAGAGCCGCCGAGCGCAGCGAGCTGCTCGCTGGTGAGGCCTTCGCGGCGCACTTTGCGCAGCATGTCGAACTCGCGCTTGCGGACGAAATCGTTGCGCCGCTTGCGCTCGATCATCGCCTTCAGTTCACCTTTAGCGTATTCGGTTTCGCGCGCTTCTTCGGTGGGCACACCCAACTCCGCCCAGTCGGTGGACGGGTTCGCCACGAACTTGACGACTTTGCGGAAAAAACTGGTGTTGTCTTTGGGTTCCGACATCTCGGGGCTCGATTTCAGGGCCGATGCGAGCGTGCGCCCGCTTCAGTCGCCGAACATCTTCTGCTTGAGTTCGCGCCGTTGCTGGGCCTCCAGCGACAGTGTAGCGGTGGGTCGGGCGATCAGACGGCCCAACCCTATGGGTTCGCCGGTTTCGTCACAGAACCCGTACTCGCCGGAGTCCAGCCGCGCCAGCGACTGTGAAATCTTCTTCAACAACTTGCGTTCCCGGTCACGGGTGCGCAGTTCGAGCGCGTGCTCTTCTTCGATGGTGGCGCGGTCGGCCGGGTCGGGAACGATGGACGTGTCTTCGCGCAGGTGCTCGGTCGTCTCGCCAGCGTTGCTCAGCAGGTCGTCCTTGAGCGTTTGCAGTTTGACGCGGAAGAACTCCAGCTGCTTGTCGTTCATGTACTCGGCCTCGGGCATGGCCAGCACTTCGGGCTCGGTCAGCTCGCGCCCGGTCTTGGTCTTCCAGGCGTTGGCCAGCTTCGGGTCGGCCTTTTGCGCATGGCGCGGCGTGTCGAGCTCGAGGTTGTTCATCTGCCGGGTCGGCGGGCGCGGCGGCGCAAAGCGGTCGGCAAAACGCGAGGTCGGCGGCGGCAGTGGCGCCTGCACGGCCGGTGCGGCGTACTTCGACGCGCCACGCCCGGGCTTGCGCAGCACCACGGGGGCGGGCGATCCGGGGGGCAGGGCGGCGGGGGCGGGCACGGGAGCCGGCGGCGGAGCTGATTTCATCGGAGGCGGTACGGGTTTCGCGGCGGCTGCGGGTTTGGCAACGGTCGCCGGCTTGACGGGTTTCTTGGGCGCAGGCGGGGCCTTGGGGGTCGCGCTTTTTGCTGCGGGAGCGGGTTTGGCCTTGGCTGCTGCGGTCTTCTTGGCCGCAGGTTTGGCCGGTGGCGCGGGTTTGGCGGCCGCCTTCTTGGCGGGCGTGGGTTTCGAGGCGGCAGGCTTCTGGGGTGGCGCCTTGCGGGCCGGGGTCTTGCTCACGGGGTCTCCTCACATCACCGATGACACCCTCTTGAATGAGGGTCTTGCGCCAAGGCGCCGCGGTTTTAACCGCCGCGGATTGTAGTCACGTTGTTTCGCGGGGCGCTGGCAAGATTTTCACGTTTGCAGAAACCTCGTCGGCAGGCCCGGGCAGGCCGAGCGGCTCAGACGAGACAGCCTTCAAGCCCCTGCAAAAAAACATCGCGCGGAAGGTCCAGGCCGATGAAGACCATCTTGCTGGTCTTTTTCTCGCCCGGCATCCACTTCGGGCCCAGGTCGCTGCCCATCAGCTGGTGCACGCCCTGGAAGATCACCTTGCGGTCGGCGCCCTTCATGTTCAGCACACCCTTGTATCGCAGCATCTTCGGGCCGTAGACCTGAACGATCGCGCCGAGGAATTCTTCGAGCTTGGCCGGGTTGAAGGCCTTGTCGGCGCGGAACACGAAGGACTTCACGTCGTCGTCGTGGGCGTGGTGGTGCGGGTGCTCGCAGTGTTCGCCGTGCTCGTGATCGTCATGATCGTGACTGTGCCCGGCGTGCGGGTCGGCGTTCAGGAACTCCGGGTCGATGTCGAGCTTGGCGTTCAGGTTGAAGCCGCGCAGGTCGAACACGTCGGCCAGCGGCACGTCGCCGAAGTTCACGCGCGTCTGCTTGGCGCGCGGGTTCATGTGCTTGATGCGGTGGATCAGCGCTTCGACCGTGGCGTCGTCGACCAGGTCGGTCTTGCTGATGAAGATCTGGTCGGCGAAGCCGATCTGGCGCCGTGCTTCCTGGCGTGTGTCGAGCTGGCCTTCGGCGTGTTTGGCGTCGACCAGCGTCAGGATCGAGTCGAGCAGGTAACTCTCGGCGATCTCGTCGTCCATGAAAAAGGTCTGCGCCACCGGGCCGGGGTCGGCGAGGCCGGTGGTTTCGATCACCACGCGGTCGAATTTCAGCTCGCCCTTGCGGCGTTTTTCGGCCAGGTCGGCGAGCGTGGTGCGCAGGTCTTCGCGGATCGAGCAGCACACGCAGCCGTTGTTCAGCTGGATGATCTGCTCGGTGCTGTCCTGCACAAGGATCTCGTTGTCGATGTTTTCCTCACCGAACTCGTTTTCGATCACGGCGATCTTCTGGCCGTGCGCTTCGGTGAGGATGCGCTTGAGCAGCGTCGTCTTGCCCGAGCCGAGAAAGCCGGTGAGGATGGTGGCGGGAATGAGGCTCATGAGGGGCTGCCTTGCTGAATGGAGGGGATCGGGGACTGGCGTGAGTCTGCCGCAAAAACGTCTGAGCAGATTGGGGTCAACGACTCTGGTTCAAGGTAGCAGATGTGTCAAGCATGTGCTGCGCGGCAGAGCTGAAGCCCCGTTCGGGTAAGCTCGCCTGACCTGAACTTTGCGCTCTTCGCTCGATGTCCGACCCACATTCCGGTCGCCCCCAGCGTGGTGGCGACAGGCACGCAGCGCCTCTGGCTCCGCGCCGATCGCTGCTGCAAAAGCTCATCGAGCTGGTGGCGCCGGGGCCCGACTCGCGCGACGAACTGATCGAATCGCTCGCCGACGCCGAGCAGAAAGAGCTGATCGCGCCCGAGTCGCGCATGATGCTCGAAGGCGTGATCCGCATGGCCGACATGACAGCCGGCGACGTGATGGTGCCGACCGGCCGCATGGACCAGCTCGACATCGCCTCTGACTACGACGAGCTGCTGCACGTGGTGATCGACACCGGCCACTCGCGTTTCCCGGTCTATGAAGGCCAGCGTGAGAACGTCATCGGCATCCTGATGGCCAAAGACCTGTTGAAGTTGCAGCGTTCGCCCGACCTGAACCTGCGCACGCTGCTGCGCCCGGCCGTGTTCGTGCCCGAATCGAAAGGCCTGAACGAGCTGCTGCGCGACTTCCGCTCCAACCGCAACCACCTGGCGATCGTGATCGACGAGTTCGGCAGCACCGCCGGGCTGATCACGATCGAAGACGTGCTCGAAGAGATCGTCGGCGAGATCGAAGACGAGTTCGACGACAAGGACGGCGAGTCGGGCATCTACACCCTGGCCGACGGCAGCCAGCGCGTGGCCGGTGACGTCGACATCGCGGCCGTCAACGAAGCCTTCACCACGATGCTGCCGCACGACGAGTTCGACAGCATCGGCGGGCTGGTCGCGCACGAGCTCGGCCGCGTGCCGCGGCGCGGCGAAGCGGTGATCGTCGGCGAGCTGATGTTCTCGGTGATGCTGACGCGCGGCGGCGCGGTGCGCTGGTTCAAGGTGACCCGCGCGCCCGAACCGACGCCGAGCGGCGACGGCATCTGAACCTCGCACGCATGCCCTTCGCGCTCGAGCTGCTGCTGGCGGCCGCGCTCGGTGCGCTGCACAGCCTGCCGTTCGTCTGGACGCAGGGCTGGTGGCTGCAGCTCGTCATCATGGTGCTGCTGGCGTGGCGGGTGGCTTCAGAAACACCGTGGCGCGCCGCGGCGTTCGGCCTCGCCTTCGGCACCGCGTGGCTCGGGGCCGGCACCTGGTGGCTGTTCATCAGCATGCATCACTACGGCGGCCTGCCGGCCTGGTTGACGGTGCTGGCGATCACGCTCTTGTGCGCTGCTCTCTCTCTGTATCTGGCGGCGGCAATGGCCGCCTTCGTGCGCTGGCGCAGCGGCCGCGCGGGGCCCGACGCGCTGCTGTTCGCCGTGCTCTGGCTGCTGGCCGAGCTGGCGCGCGGCATCATCTTCACCGGCTTTCCGTGGGTGGCGAGCGGCTACGCGCACGTCGACGGGCCGCTCGCCGTGCTGGCGCCGTGGCTCGGCGTGTACGGGCTCGGCAGCGTCGGGGCCGGGCTCGCAGCATGGTGCGGCCTGAGCGCTCGTGGCGGCCGGGACCGCGCCACGCTGCCGCTGGCTGCGACCGTGGTCTTGCTGGTCGGCCTGTCGTTCGCCGGCCCGGGGCGGTTCTCTCAACCCGGCACCACGTTGCGGGTCACGCTGCTGCAGAGCAACGTGGCGCAGGACGAGAAGTTCGTGGCCGAGCTGATCCCCAAGGCGCTCGAATGGGCGCGTGTGCAGTTGCTCGCCGCCAAGGGCGATCTGGTCGTCGCACCCGAGACCATCATTCCGCTGCTGCCCGAACAGCTGGCCCCCGGATACTGGGAAGGCCTGCTGCAGCATTACCAACAGGGGCGCCAGGCGGCGCTGATCGGCCTGCCGCTGGGCAACGAAGTCATCGGCTACACCAACTCCGCGGCCGGCATCTCGGCCGGAACCAAAGCCTTACCCGAAGGCTTTTACCGCTACGACAAACACCACCTCGTGCCCTTCGGCGAGTTCATTCCCGACGGCTTCAAGTGGTTCACGCGGATGATGAACATCCCGCTCGGTGACTTCAACCGCGGCCCGCTCGTCGCCCCGTCGTTCGCGGTGGGCACCGAGCGTGTGGCCGCGAACATCTGTTACGAAGACCTGTTCGGCGAAGACCTCGCCGCACGCTTCACCGACACCGCCTCGGCGCCGACGATCTTCGCCAACATCAGCAACATCGGCTGGTTCGGCGAGACGATCGCGGTCGACCAGCACCTGAACATCTCGCGCATGCGCACGCTCGAATTCCAGCGCCCGATGCTGCGCGCCACCAACACCGGCGCCACCGTGGTGATCGACCACACCGGTCGCGTGACGCACACGCTGCCACCGTTCACGCAAGGTGTGCTCGAAGCCGAAGTGCAGGGCCGCACCGGGCTCACGCCGTTCGTGCGCTGGGCCGCCGTGGCCGGCGTGTGGCCGCTGACGCTGTTCGCGCTCGGCGTGGTGGCCGGCTTCGTGACCTTCAGCGCCCGGCGCGCACGAGCCGCCCGGGGCGTGCTGCCGTGACCTCGCCGTCGCGCTGCACGCACTGGCCCGCGACCCAAGTGCCGAGGTAACCGAGTCCTTTTTGCAGAAAACGCTTGCCGCCGGCCGGCAGGTCGCGCACCAGCGCCGGCACGCCGACGCTCAGGCGTTGCGGTTCGATCAGGTTCAGGTCGGCGCGCTGGCCGACGCCGATCGTGCCGCGGTCCTTGAGCCCGAGATACCGCGCGTTGCGGCTCGTCATCATCTCGACCGAGCGCTCCAGCGTCAGCTTGTCGGAAGCGCAGTCACGCACCCAGGTGAAGTTGAACGGCGTGAGAAACAGCGGGAGCACCGCCGCCACCGCCGAGATGCTGACCGACAGCGCCGTGTTGCTCCGCCCGAAATGCGTGACGACGTTCGACAGCGATCCGCCGGGGCAGGCGGCTACAAGAATCATCGCGGCCTCGACGTTCGGCGGCAGGTCGAGCACCAGCGTGGCCAGCCAGGTGCCCACCGGCAGCAGCACGAACTGCGGGACCCGCCCGCAGGCCACGGCGCGCGGTTGCTGCGCCACGCGGGTGAAGTCGGCCAGCTTCAACTCGAGCGCAACCGAGAACACCATGGTCGCCAGAACCATGCTGAGGCTCAGTTGCTGCGTACTCATCGTGCGACGCTAGCAGCCCGCCAGCCCTTTAGAATCAAGGGTTTACGCAGACCGTTAGTCGATGCTTAACTTCCAACAAATCATTCTGAAACTGCAGGACTACTGGAGCGCGCAAGGCTGCGCCTTGCTGCAGCCCTACGACATGGAGGTCGGCGCCGGCACCAGCCACACCGCCACCTTCCTGCGCGCGCTCGGCCCCGAGCCGTGGAGGGCCGCGTACGTGCAGCCGAGCCGCCGCCCCAAGGATGGGCGCTACGGCGAGAACCCGAACCGGCTGCAGCACTACTACCAGTACCAGGTGGTGCTCAAGCCCGCACCGGCGAACATTCTCGAGCTCTACCTCGGCTCGCTCACGGCGCTCGGTTTCGACCTGAAAGCCAACGACATCCGCTTCGTCGAAGACGACTGGGAGAACCCCACGCTCGGCTGCTGGGGGCTCGGCTGGGAGGTCTGGCTGAACGGCATGGAAGTCACGCAGTTCACCTACTTCCAGCAGGTCGGCGGCATCGACTGCAAGCCGATCACCGGCGAGATCACCTACGGCCTGGAGCGGCTGGCGATGTATTTGCAGGGCGTGGACAACGTCTACGACTTGGTCTACACAGAGAACCTGAAATATGGCGACGTGTTCCACCAGAACGAGGTGGAGCAAAGCACCTACAACTTCGAGCACAGCGATGTCGACTTCCTGTTGCAGGCCTTTGCCGCGCATGAGCGCCAGAGCCAGCACCTGATGGGCCAGCACCTGGCGCTGCCGGCCTACGAG